>NZ_JAOBSU010000004.1:0-29122 GCF_025447695.1 Streptococcus danieliae
AGTGAAAATAAAGAAAAGCAGGTATTTCTACTGTAGTGGAACCATCAGCAGTTGGAAACAACTGCTAGATGGCGGAGATTTTGAGACCTTGGCTCAAAATTTAGTGATGAGACTCCGAAGGAGGCTGCTCACGTCCGCACTACACTACCAAATAGGAATACCTACTTATTTGAAATAAGGCGACAATAAGTATGAGTTTTTAGAGGTGCCCTTAAGATTTTTAAAAAGGTCGTAACTAGTTGCCGTTCCTCCAAATTCCGGCTTTGCTTGTATTGAACCGCGTATTGAAGGAATAGGATTCCGGATAAGAAGGGAAAGATGAGGTCGAACAGGTGGAAACTAGTTTCCCAGTCGATGGTGAAGGAATTGGAGAAAAGCATCATCAGTCCCATGTCGATAAACATGATTTGAATCATCCAAATGTTTACCAGTAGTAACAAGCAGGTTAGGAAACTTAAGAGGTGGAAGGGGGGAGAATGCCATCTTCCAAGTGGTGGATGAGCCCGGTTGTTTTCGAAATCGTATAGACAAAAACGAGATCGTAGAATAGCTCTGTAAACTCAACACGTCTGTATGACAATAGAAGTCATGATTTTAGATTATCTTTCTAGTTTAAGATTCATAGGTGACGATGTTTAGTTGTCCCTGATCATATTCAACCAGGAAGATTTGGGAAATGTCCGCATAGCCCAGTTGCTGGAGTTCTTCCTGGAGCCAGTCTGGATCCTTTTCCAAAAGTTCCAGGATGTCAGTTTGGACAACTCCGTCGGTGATGACGGGGTATTTGGGATTGGCTTCACCGGCTTGGACGACAATTAATTGACCATTCTGTTCCAAAACTGCTCGTTTGACATCAGCCATGCGGAAGATGCCTTGTCCCCGGAGTTTGAGGGTTAGGTCGGCAGCGGTTAGACCTGCTGTCCGACAAGCTTCGACATCGACTTGCCCTTTTTGGATTAGAACGCGGGGTTGGCCATCAATCATTTGTTTGATGGTGTGGTTATGGGTTTTTAACCATTTGAGGCAGAGCACTAAAATAGTCCAAATCATCAGGATGATGACATATTGGAGAAGTGTGATGGAGGGATTGTAGATGACCCCACCGATAATTCCCCCGAGAACATAGTTTTGAATCTGATCTGTTGCGGAATTCGGGGCTAGATTGCTTTTACCAGAAATATTGATGACGACAATCAGTGTTAATAGACCAATTACTAATTTAATGGCTGTATCTAAATAAAGCGTATTCACGGATTCACCTCCACTAATTCTAAATCAAAAGAATCGAAATTTATCTTTTCTAGTAGGTAGGAATCTGGTTCACTTCCAGAAATAGCTCGATAAAAGTGTCCCTCTACATAGAGTAGGGCTCCATTGGTTTCAGTAGATGTATTGACGTACACTTGGCTGGGTTTAACCTTGAGTTTATCGGATACCTTCTCGATAAAGTGAATCGAGGAGCGGTATTGGTTATTGATCTGACTGTTTGCTTGTAGACTTTCAAAACCAGATAAGCCAGATACAAGGAGTACCAGTCCGAGGATAATCACCAGTTCACGGTATTTTGAATCCCGCTTGTCACGGTAGGCTTGAAAGGCTGTAAAAGCGAGGATCACTAAGACCAAAGTGAAGAAAATAGCCAGCAGCCAGTTATCTTGACGAATTTGGTTCAAGACATGCTCATAGGAATAGAATTTCATAAGACTCCTTTCTCAAAAAAATCTCTCTTATTATAGCATAAAAAACCACCTGTCCTCAAAAGGAAAGGTGGAGAAATCCAGTCTTGTTTACCAAGGGAGCCCTGCAGCAGCAATCTCTGCTTTCGAAGCATATTGACCATTTGGTCTGTGCCAACGTCCGCGAGCATCCCTGGTGTAGCCCCCTCCAGAGTTGACTTCAGGACTAATGGCAATAGTCGCATCTGCCTGGGCCTGGGCTGCAGCTTGAGCTTCAGCTTGAGCCTGAGCTTCGGCTTGCAGACGTGCCTCCTCCGTAGCTTGAGCGGCAGCCCGAGCTTCCGCTTCGGCCTGTGCTTGAGCAGCAGCGGCTTCTTCCGCAGCTCTTTGCTTGGCGGCTGCCTGTTCACTAGCTGAGGTGACGGTGTTGATAGCTCTACCGCTAGTGTAGTCGATTTCTGCATTGGGTGAAGTGTTATCCAGGAGGACGCGGGTAATTCCGGCTGCGTCCGTGGCTTCTTTTCCGCCAAGGGTAATGGAGAGTTTATTTCCTTTAGCATCTAGTCCGACATACTGGAGCTCAATCTGACGTGGAATTAATTCATCGCCGGTGTAGATGGGGCTGACCTTGTAGTCTAACCAATAATTGGGATGGGTTGCCAGCCAGGAATCGAGGCGATTTTCATAGAAAAGCATGCTGTCGGGGTTAGACTCATCAGTCCCTTGATAGTTTCCAGCATTGAGCCAGTTGGTTATGGGGACTAGATTGCGTCCCTCATCAGTCAGACCACTGAATTGGTAGCCTAGTAAATGGCCACGGCTCATGAGCCAGGCTTGTTCACTACCGTCGTCAAAATAGAATTTGTAGTTATGCCAACCAACGGGGTCGAAGTTGATTTTACCGGCTCGTTTTTTGGTAGGTTGGTCCCCCTCCTTTAATTGGATGTGGGCTGCTTGGGCTCGCCCTTTGGCATCCCAGTCCTGGAGTTGGATTTGCTTTTCACCTTTAAAAGGAAGAAGGCCATCGCTGGTCTCAGCTGCATAAACGGTCGGGGGATTGAAAGTAGGGCTTGGGCTGAGGACTCCCAGTCCAAGAGCCAGACTAAGCAGAAGGCTCCATAAGAGCAGTAGGGGTTTCTTTTTCATACAATTCTCCTTATCTCATCCATAAAAAGTCCATCAAGAGCGGGACTTGTTGCGCCCAGTCGCTTTCGGTATGGCGGCCGTGGATTTGGGGATAGAGGTAGGTTTGAGCACCCGACCTCTGAAAACTAGCTTCTAGGTTTAGGTGGCTTTGGGCGAAGGAAGTTGACCAGGGATCGACATCAGCCTCCGAATTTTGCCCCATTTCACGGGTACCCCAGCCCATGTAGAGGCGGGTATTGCTATCGATTGGCACCTGGGCAACCTCTTGCTGGATTGGGCCAAAGAGGGCTGAGGATAAGGCAGCTCCCTTGGAGAAGACGGTGTTGTAGTGGGATAGGGCATAGAGGGTCATGAGCCCACCCATGGAGGAACCGGCAATGCCTGTATTGAGGCGATCAGGATAGGTGCGGTAGGTTTGGTCGATAAAGGGTTTGACCTGCTGAACCAGCCAGTCCAGAGTTTCCCGCCCCTGGCCCTGGATCGGACCTGCAAAGAAGGTGTTCCCGATATCGTAGGGAGAATACTCTTCTAAGCGTTGGTTGCCTTGGTGCCCCGGTTCTAGGCCGACCACAATCATGTTCTTAGTCCACTGATCCAGAAAGTCCTTGAGTTTCCAAGATTCTCCATAAGTTGCTTCCTGATCGGAGAAGAGGTTGTGACCATCAAAGAAGTACATCACTGGATAGGCAGTCGTTTGGTGTTCATACTGATCCGGCAGATAGACCCGGATTGTCCGACTTTCCCCACTTGCGGGGAAGTCTAGTTGGTGATAAGCAATCATATACCCTCCCTAATTAACGATTCTATCTCCATTTTATCATGGATATCAAAGGATATTAGCCTTATCTCCAACTTTTTTACTTTTTTTTCAAAAGAAAGAAGGGTAAACTAGAGACAAGGAGGATGCGCTGTGAAAAAAATACTATTCTTAGATGTGGACGGGACAATCGTTGATTACCACAATCGGATTCCAGGATCTGCCCAAAAGGCAATCCGGGCGGCCAGAGCTCAGGGGCATGTGGTGATTGCCTGCACCGGTCGGAGTCGGGCTGAAATGCAGGATGAATTGTGGGACATGGGACTGGACGGGATGATTGGGGGCAATGGTTCCTATATCGAGTTTCAAGGACAGGTTCTCCAGCACCAGGTAATCTCTGAGGAGGATGCCCGGCAGGTAGTGGACTGGCTCCAAGCACGGGGCCTAGAATTTTTCTTGGAAAGCAATCAAGGCCTATTTGCTAGTCCAGGCTTTCGGGAACGTGGCCGCAAGGTTTTGCAAAGCTACCTCATGACCAAGGGGCGAACAGCCGATGAAGTGGCGGGCCAGGAAGTCGAAGACATTCTCCATGGCCTGGTTTTTGAGGTCAACCTTTACCGGGATGACCTCAATAAAATCAGCTTTATTCTAGATTCCTATCAGGATCACTTGGATTCTCAAGCAGCCTTTCCACAATTGGAAGCCCACACCTGGGGTGGCCGCGGGGAAAAGGCTTTGTTTGGAGATCTAGGCCTAAAAGGTGTCAATAAGGGCCAGGCTATGGAGTTTTTACTAAAGCGTCTAGGAGTTGACCGCAGTCAAACCATCGCTTTTGGTGACGCGAAAATTGATATCCCCATGCTCGATTTTGCGGAAGTTGGAGTGGCAATGGGCAATGGAGGTCCAGAAATACTTGCCATGGCTGATTTGGTAACCACTGATGTAGAGGCCGATGGGCTTTACAAGGCTTTTCAGAAGTTGGGCTTGTTGTGAGGGTGGGGCCTACTTCTAGAAAACAGGAAATCAGTCTTACGAAAGCGCCACCAATTTGCTAGACTAGACTTAGGATTGTTACTGGAAAGCAGGCAAAACCTAAATCAAAATCAGGAGTCTGGCGACAGGCCTCTTTGGTGATGGATTTAGGTTTTTTTGCTATTTAGACCTTAGAAATGAGTCTGAGGACACTAGCTTCTACAAAGGTGGGCAAGATGAAAATTATCAAAGTTTATAACAATAATGTCGTCCAAGCCATAGATACACAAGGTCGGGAAATTATTGTGATGGGGAAGGGGCTCGGTTTTCAGAAAAAAGCGGGACAGAATTTGGAAGTGGATAAAATTGAGAAAACATTTGTGCTACAGGGGGATGAAAAGGAAAGTGACATTTTTCACCTCTATAGTCGCATGCCGGCAGACGAAGTTGACTTGGTAACCCAGCTGATTGTAAAGGCTGAGTCAGTCCTTGATACTAGCTTTGAATTTTCTCTCTATCTTAGTCTTGGGGATCATCTCCATTATGCTCTGGAGAGAAGCCGCCAGGGCTTGTCAATTGAAAATCCTTTGGCTTGGGAAGTACGGAAGTTCTATCCCAAAGAATACCAATTGGGTTTAGAGACACTGGATCACATCCAAGAGAAATTTGGCATTCACATGGAGAAAGGTGAGGCCTCCTTTTTGGCCCTACATTTGATTAATGCCCAAAAGACTAATGCGGGAAGCCAACAAGAACACCAGGTGAATCAAATGGTTCACCAATTCCTCGATATTGTTCGTCTCCATTTTGGCTGGGCAGATTTTCAGGAAGATACCAGCTTTCACCGTTTGGTTACTCATCTCAGCTATTTTGCCCAGCGTGTTCTTCAGGGGCAAGTAGCAGGACGGAATGACGCCTTTTTGTACCAACAAATTCAAGCCAATTATCCCCAAGCTCTTGCGGCTAGTGAGAAAATAAAAATTTTTGTAAAAGAAAGTTATGGTTTTGAGATGTCTCTGGACGAACAAATTTATCTAGCGATCCATATTCAACGGTTGATTGAGTAAACTTGCTATTTTTATCAAGAAATATTTTGAAATCGCTTGTAAAGTAATGTGTGTTTTGCTAAGATAGAATTAGAAAAGGATTGTTACTGTAAGGCAGGCAAAACCTAAATATATACGAATGTGTCTGAGAAGGCTTTTTGAGTCGGGGGCATTGTGGTATATGTTTGGGTTTTTTTGCTTGTCTCAAGTAATCAGAAAGGAGTGGTCACTATGGCCAAAGATTATAGCCAGCTGGCAAAAGATATTGTCAATCATGTTGGGGGGCGAGAAAATATTAAAGAGCTCAAGCACTGTATCACGCGCCTTCGCTTTAGCTTGAAAGATGAAGGAAAGGCCGATACCGATTATCTCAAGGCGCGTGATGGGATTGTTACTGTAGTGCAAGCAGGTGGTCAGTACTAGGTGGTGATTGGCAATCACGTTCCGGATGTTTATGTGGCGGTTCAGACAGCAGCAGGAATTGTGGGCAATGGAAGTTTGGATATTGATGAAGGGGACAAGTTCAAGGGTAACCTCTTTGAACGATTTGTCGATCTGATTTCCGGTATTTTTCAGCCCTTCCTTGGAGCCTTGGCTGCAGCAGGGATTTTAAAGGGGTTGGTTGCCATTCTTGGGGCTAATGGGATGACAGCTGACAGTAGCGCACTCTATGCGATGTTAAACGCAGCTGGTGATGGATTTTTTCAATATCTTCCGTTGATTATTGCCTTGACTTCTGCAAGAAAATTTAAAATCAATGAATTTACCGCTTTGGCTATTGGGACAGCCTTGGTATACCCTAGCTTGCCAGGAGCTGTTGAGGGATTGACGGCAGCAGGTATAAACAAGATTTTTGGGATTCCCTTCTGGCTTCCAACTGGAGGCTACTACTCAACTGTTCTTCCAGCAATTTTAGCAGTTTGGATTGCCTCTTATATTGAAAGAGGAGCTCGAAAACTTATCCCAGACGTGGTCAAATTGTTTTTAGTCCCCTTTGTGACCCTGTTGCTAGCAGTTCCAGTGACCTTCTTAGTGGTTGGTCCAGTTGGGAATTTGTTATCCGATGCCTTGAGCTGGTTCTTCCAGTTTATTATGGGTATCAGTCCGGTGCTTTACGGAGTTGTACTGGGTGGTTTCTGGCAAGTGATAGTCATGTTTGGGATGCACTGGGCGATTGTTCCCCTGGCTATTGTCGAAACGGCTAGTCAAGGCTTTTCGGCAATCTTGGTGCCAGCCCTCTTCCCTAGTTTTACACAGGTGGGTGTCCTTTTAGCCATTATGCTGAAAAGTAAAGAAGCCAAGGTGAAAAGTCTTTCCTTACCTGCTCTTATTTCCGCTATTTTTGGGATTACAGAGCCAGCAATTTACGGAATTACACTGCCTATGCGTACCCCTTTTATTGTGAGCTGTATGGTGAGTGCCCTTATTGGTGGCTATGTAATGTTTGCAGGAATTGTTGCTTATTCCGTTGGCGGGCTTGGTATTTTTCTTTATCCATCCCTAATCGATACAAGTAACGGAAGTATGTCTGGTGTTATCTCTTCCATCATTGCTTCAGTAGCAGCTCTGGTGATTTCTTTTGGGGCTCAGATGGCTCTGCCAGTTGCCAACCTCTATGGTGATGGAGTACTTGAGGAAAAAGAAGATGAACCGATGTCGCTGCTCAAGGAAATTCAGCAAGAAATTGTTGCTAGTCCACTTGAGGGGACAATCCTGTCCCTAGCTGATGTTCCTGATCCTGTTTTCGCATCAGGAGCTATGGGAAAAGGACTTGCGATTGAGCCCAGTCAAGGTATTCTTTATGCCCCAGCCAAGGGAGAGATTACCTTACTGTTTCCAAGTAAGCATGCTCTTGGAATGAGGACAGAAGATGGGGCGGAGATTCTCTTTCATATTGGCATGGACACCGTTTCCTTACAAGGAGCAGGTTTTGAAAGTTTTGTCGAAGTCGGCGATCGAATCGAGGTTGGTCAAAAACTATTGGCCTTTGATATTGAGAAGATTCGGGAAGCTGGTCTTCCCGTCACAACGCCTATTATCATTACCAACACATCTCTCTACAAGGATATTCTTGTCAGCCAAGAAAAGGCTGTCCAGGTTGGGGACTACTTATTGACAACGGTTCGTTAAGGAAAGAAACAATTAGATAAAAGTAAAGGAGTAGTAGCAATGACACGTTTTCCAAAGAATTTTTTATGGGGTGGCGCAACAGCTGCCAACCAGTGTGAAGGAGCTTATAATGTGGATGGTCGTGGCTTGGCCAATGTTGATGTCGTTCCTGTTGGAGAGGAGCGCTTGGCAATTATTACCGGTCAGCGGAAAATGGTTGATTTCGAGGAGGGCTATTTCTATCCAGCCAAAGATTCTATTGATATGTATCACCACTACAAGGAGGATATTGCGCTTTTTGCGGAGATGGGGTTCAAAACCTACCGTCTGTCCATTGCATGGACTCGGATTTTTCCTAAAGGCGATGAAGTTGAGCCAAATGAAAAAGGTTTGGAATTTTATGAAAAACTCTTCAAAGAGTGCCATAAATATGGAATTGAACCTCTGGTCACCATTACCCATTTTGACTGCCCAATGCATTTAATTGAAGAGTACGGAGGGTGGCGGAATCGTAAAATGCTGGTGTTTTATGAACGACTATGCCGAACGCTATTTGCTCGTTATAAGGGCTTGGTCCGCTACTGGTTAACCTTTAAGGAAATTAATATGATCCTTCACGCCCCATTTATGGGGGCAGGTCTCTATTTCGAGGAGGGTGAAAACCAGGAGCAAGTCAAATACCAAGCTGCTCACCATGAATTAGTAGCTTCTGCCATTGCCATCAAAATTGCCCATGAAATTGATCCCGAGAATAAGGTGGGTTGTATGTTAGCTGCAGGCCAATACTACCCAAATACCTCTCACCCAAGAGACTATTGGGCTGCTCTTCAAGAAGATCGGGAGAATTATTTCTTTATTGATGTCCAGGCGCGTGGAACCTATCCTAATTACGCCAAGAAGAAATGGGAACGGTTGGGAATTGATGTCAAAATGACTGATGAAGATTTGGACTTGTTGAGAGCCTACACTGTTGACTTCATTTCCTTCTCCTATTATTCTAGCCGAGTTGCATCGGGAGACCCAGAGGTTCAAGAAAAAACAGAAGGGAATATTTTTGCTTCTCTCAAAAACCCTTATTTGGAATCTTCTGAATGGGGTTGGCAGATTGACCCACTAGGTCTTCGAATCACCTTGAATGCCATTTGGGATCGTTACCAAAAACCGATGTTTATTGTAGAAAACGGACTTGGTGCTATTGATAAACCAGATGAAACTGGCCATGTTGCAGACGATTATCGCATTGATTATTTGCGCAAACACATTGCAGCCATGAAAGATGCCATCCTTGAAGATGGCGTTGAACTCCTAGGCTATACCACCTGGGGCTGTATCGACTTAGTTTCAGCTGGAACCGGTGAAATGAAGAAGCGCTATGGATTCATCTACGTGGATCGGGATAACGAGGGTCGGGGAAGTCTTAAACGTTTCAAGAAAAAATCATTTGACTGGTATAAACAAGTTATCGCAAGCAATGGTGAAGACCTAGATTAGGCCTGCTCCGGATCTTTCAAAAATGAAGCGACCGAAGATTTATTGGGTCAGGAGCTGTGTGGACCATCTTTTGTTTCCACGCAGCTTTTTTATTTTTGCCCCCAATATTCTTTGCTTGCTAGCTCTAAAAGTGCTAGAATAATCTTATAAGAAAACGCTTTCTCAACAAAGATTTCTACTTTGTCATTCCCTTCGCCTTTACCGCCTACTATCCCGCTTCCTACTTTTTGACCGGCAAAAATCCCCTTTTTACGATTGGAGGCCTTATCCTTACCATTGGGAACTTTTGAGCGACCGTTTGAGACATTGGTACAAGATTTTAGGTGCTAGGTGGTAGAATAAGAGTACTAAATGTGAAAGGTAATGGCGATTCTAGTGCTGTGTCTCTCGATTCAGAAAGTGAGGAATTTTAGATGAAAAAAGTGGTTGTTTTTATAGGTATTATATTGTTCTTGGTTCGTATTTTTGAGAATTACTTGCACCTTCAGTCCCCTCTTGGGCTTGTACTTAATACCTTCGGACTGGTTTGTTTTCTCAGTTTGTTGAGAGCGATGATTAGGAAGGGAAATGGGATTGCAAAATAAGTTGACGGATAATTCAATTTGAGAATTTTTGTGGAGTTTTCGAATAAATAATTGGAAGGGATTCTTAGTGTTATAGGTACATTATGATTTCTTCTGTGCTGATTTTAGATATCTTCAAATGGAGTTATCTAGCTTTTTTTCTTAGTCACCTAGTTTTTCAGAAATTTTATGGGACCCGGATTTCTGCAGACGGATTAGGTGGAGCCATTACTGAGGAGGTTTTCCAAATGATGAATATGACAGATGTGGAACTGATTGAAGTTATTGGTGGAAACTGGGTACAATGTGGACTTGGTACAGTTGGTGGTGCACTAAGTGGTGCAGTACTAGGAGCTGGCGCTGGGACAGTTGCTCTCCCAGTTGTCGGGACAGTATCTGGAGCAGCTGCCGGTTTCTGGGGTGGTGGAGCAACAGGAGCAGCTCATTTCTGCTTTAATCCCTAATCATTCATCCCCACTATAAAAATCAGGTGAAATCGTTGATAATCTAAGGATTCCGCCTGGTTTCTTTGTCTCACCCAATGGGTGAAAATCAAAAACTTCTAGAAACCTTGATCTATCAGGGATTCTGGAAGTTTTTTAGTTATCTATGAATAATTCGGGATTATTTGTCTGCGAAATAAGCGCGTACTTTAGGAGCGACTTCTTTTCCGAAAAGCTCGATGGCTTTGAGGACGTCTTCGTGGGGCATGGAGCCGAGTGGGAGGTGGAGCATGAAGCGGTTGAGGCCGAGTTCTTCAATCATCTTGATCAGTTTTTCAGCGACCTGATCGGGGTTACCGACAAACATCGCTCCGTCTGGTCCTACTTGCTGGAGGTATTTGTCGTAGCTGAGTGGGGTCCAGTGTGGTCGATCTTTGGAGATGGCATCGACGACTTGTTTGGTTGGGTGGAAGTAGCGTTTGCGGGCTTCTTCGCCGTCTTCCATGATGAAGCCCCAAGAGTGGGCAGCAACTTTGAGGTATTGGTCCTTGAAGCCATTTTCTTTGCCGATGGTGCGGTAGGCATCGATAAGAGGTTTGAAGTAGCTTGGTTGGCCACCGATGATGGCGTAGACAATTGGTAGTCCCATTTGCGCAATTTTAACAGTGGATTCAACGTTACCACCAGTGGCTACCCAGATAGGGAGTTGTTTTTGGACCGCTCTTGGGTAGACTTCACGGTGATCAATGCTCTGGGTGTGATGGCCCTTCCATTTTAGTTTGGTTTCTTGGTTAGCATAGAGGAGTAGATCTAATTTTTCATCAAAGAGGTTGTCATAATCCTTGAGGTCTTGGCCGAAGAGGGGGAAGGATTCGGTAAAGGAGCCGCGGCCGGCCATAATTTCGGCGCGTCCGTTGGAGAGGGCGTCGATGGTTGCGTATTGCTGGTAGACGCGGATTGGATCGAGGCTGGATAGGATACTGACAGCGCTAGTCAGGCGGATATTCTTAGTATTGACGGCGCCCGCTGCGAGCACAATTTCAGGTGCTGAGACGGCGAAGTCGTCGCGGTGGTGTTCCCCAATCCCGTAAACATCCAAGCCTACTTCATCAGCCACTTCAATTTCCTTGACCAGTTGGCGAATGCGTTTGTCATGTGAGAAGACCTGATTGCTGCCTTCTAGGGGAGTTGTTTCACCAAATGTTGAGATTCCGAGTTCGATTTTCATAGTAGCTATCTCCGTTGTTTTTCTTAAATTGAAATTATTTTATCACTAGTTAGTAATAAGCGCAAGCGATTTGTTTCAAAAAAATAAGGTGCGCTGTTAGCGCACCTTGGAACGGTCTTTGTAGTAATTTCGGACATAGCGACTGGCCTGCAAAAAGGCTAGACTGATTAAGATTGCCCCAGAAATTGACCAAACCGAAGCTACTTCTAGAGATAAGAAGATAAAACTAAAGAGGATGGTCATGAGCGAAAAGGTTGCGAGATTCATGTAGTAGTAGAACTCGTAGCGATTTTCGCGTAGTTCCTGGTCTTGTTCAGGATCATATTGGGTAAAGGGTTGTTCAATGGGTTGTTGAGGATTACGGAGGACCTCTTGGTCACGTAATACATTTTCTCTTACGGGCATAATCTCTCCTTGTGTAAATCACTATATAGAATACCATATTTTCAGGACCCCTTATATTACAAAAAGATAACAATACTAGGGAAAATCATAGGAGGTCTCTGGTTTTCAAGTGATTGGTTGTAGCTAGATCTAGTTTAGCTGACTTGACTGAATCTTTGGTGGAACTGGACTTACCCGGCGAATATCCTTCAAGGGAATCATGGTTGAAATTTTATGAGGTAAGCTGTTGATAATCAACTGGTTCTGATCTGGATTGATTTTGACAATAGTTCCGGTAATGTGTTTTTTACCATAGATGACTAAGACGGCTTGTTTTTGATTTTGTGCACGTTGCAAAGTCGCTTGAATTTCTGCCAGGTGTTTGTGGGACTTATTTTTACTATCCCCAGCTTCCAGAAAATCTGACATTTGCTGCTTGATGGTATCCCAAAGTGTGATCATCGGCTTCCCCCTTATTCGTTTTTCTTTTATTATACAGGTTTTAATTCTTTCTTACAATATTGTAAGAAGGAATTGTCTAAGATTCTTTAGCTTTCATGAAAAATAGTGTAAAATAATAGTATTAAAATGAAAAAGAGGGGGAGTCATGGCTGATTTTACATTTGAAATTGAAGAAAAATTACTAGTACTATCAACGAATGACAAGGGATGGACCAAGGAGCTGAATCGGGTCAGCTTTAATGGAGCACCTGCTAAATTTGACCTGCGGACCTGGAGTCCGGATCATCAGAAGATGGGCAAGGGGATTACCCTAACCAATGAGGAATTTCAGGTCTTAGTTGAAGCATTTAAGAATTAAGAAAGAGGGATACAATGAAAAAATTCTCCTTTGACAAAGGAAATCTTAGCAAGGGTAAGATTACAATTGGAGCCGGTGCAGCGGCCTTGATTCTTGGGGTCGGCGGCATGTTATTAAATAGCTTTTCGAGTGATGTAGAGCAGACTTCATCAGGCTATCAAATTGCTAAGGTTAAATCTGGAAATGTAGCTTCCAACACTTTGTTAACAGGTCAGGTTGCAGCTAACCGGGACCAGTATGTCTACTTGGATGCTAGCAAGGGTGACCTTCAAGATGTTCTTGTAAATGTAGGTGACTATGTTGGTGTAGGGACTCCTTTAGTCCAGTACCAAAGCCAAAATGCTCAGCTAGATTATGACATTGCCCAACGAGCTGTGAACAAGGTAGACCGCCAAATCTATACTGCAGAAGTCTATGGAATCGAAGCCGCTAGTGGTTCAACTGCTGTAGGTACTGACGCTGATGGAAGTGGCTATGGTTACAGTGCAGCTACAGGAGCAGCCCAGCAAAATGCGCAAAACTCCCTGTATGATTTGTATGACAGTCGTGCGGATGCCGTAGCAGGACTTGAAAAAGCTGGTAACACCTTAAATGCCACAACGGTTTATTCAAGCATTGAGGGAACTGTTGTCGAAGTGAATCGGGATGTAGCCAAGTCAGCAACAGGAGCTGGTCAAGTCTTAGTCCATATTGTTAGTGAAGATGGTTTGCAGGTTAAGGGCGATGTGACAGAATACACCCTTCCAAACATTGCCAAGGGTCAAAAGGTTAAAATCACCTCGAAAGTTTTCCCAGGGAAGACCTGGGAAGGGGAATTCTCTTATATTTCAAACTATCCTAAAAATGGGGGTGAAAGCACTGGAGCTGCCGCTGCGACAGCAGATAGTGGTGCTAAATACCCTTATAATGTCAGTATCAATTCGGACGCTTCTGAATTGAAACAAGGTTTCAATGTCAGCATGGAAGTCCAAAATGAAGGCAAACAGACAGTTGTTCCAATCACAGCCTTGGTGACAGAAGATGAGAAACACTTTGTTTGGGTTGTCGATCAGAAGCGCAAAGCTAAGAAGGTTCAAGTAACAATCGGAAGTGCTGATGCAGAGAACCAAGCCATTACAGCAGGTTTGAAAGAAGGCGAGCAGGTTATTACCAATCCTGATGACCAAATCAAACAAGGTCAGGAGGTCGATAAGGATGGCGAATCTAATTAAAATTAGAGGACTCCAAAAGTCCTACCGCAACGGGGATCAAGTTCTTCAGGTTCTTAAAGACATTGATTTAGATGTCGAAGAAGGGGAATTTTTAGCCATTATGGGACCATCTGGTTCTGGGAAGTCCACCCTGATGAACATCATTGGCCTTTTAGACCAACCGACCAAGGGATCCTATGATTTGGAAGGCCAAGAGGTGGCTCGTCTATCAGGGAACAAGCTGGCTCATGTTCGGAATCACCAGATTGGTTTTGTCTTTCAACAATTTTTCCTGCTCTCAAAATTAACAGCCTTACAGAATGTTGAACTTCCTTTGATTTATGCAGGAAAAAACGCGCGTGAGCGCTTAAAGACAGCCAAGTATTATTTGGAAAAGGTTGATCTCAGTGAGCGGATGAAACATCTTCCGTCTGAACTTTCTGGGGGACAGAAGCAACGGGTTGCCATTGCAAGAGCCTTGGCTAATGAGCCGGCGATTATCTTGGCCGATGAGCCGACAGGAGCCTTGGATACCAAAACGGGGGATCAGATTATGGAACTCCTGACAGATCTCAATAAAGAGGGCAAGACCATTATTATGGTTACACACGAGCCGGAAATTGCAGCTTATGCAACTCGGCAAATCGTCATCCGTGACGGTCGGATCACCCAGGACTCAGCTAAGGAAGGAGGGCTCTAATGGAAACTTGGAAATTTGCCATTGCCTCTATCCGTTCCCATAAAATGCGTTCCTTCCTAACCATGTTGGGAATCATTATTGGGGTTGCAGCCGTAGTCCTAATCATTGCCTTTGGGGATGGGATGAACCGGGCCTTTACCAAGAATCTGGGGTCAGCCCAACAAAATGTTCAGATTAACTATTCGCCCATCAAGTCAAAAGATGGCAGTGGAATTGTGACCAGTCAGGAACTCTTTGATGCGGAATCGGAACTACTTGGGACCAGCATGCCTCCACAACCAGAAGTAGCTGAAAACCAGGTAGCAGACCTCCTCAATATTCCAGGAGTTACTAAATATTTGGTTTCCAACTCAACAACTGCCACAATCACTTATGAAAGTAAGGATGTGAAAGGAGCCTCTGTCACAGGGATTTCACCTTCTTATTTCAAGGCTCAGAAATACCAAGTAATAGCTGGACGGAGCTTGGTAACAGCTGACTATGAGCAATTTGCCCGTGTTGTCCTTTTGGATAAAACCCTGGCTAATAAGCTCTTTACAAATCCAGAAAATGCTTTGAACCAATTGATTAAAATTCAAGGCAATAACTACCGGATTATGGGCGTCTTTGATTACGATAAGAATGATATTACTGCCCAATATCAATATCCCAATGGTCAACTATTGATGACCAATACCCAATTGGCTGCTGAGTTTTCAGTCCCAGAAATCCAAAGCATTATTGTCGGCGTCGAAGATGTCGAGCGCTCCCTTGAAATCGGATCTGCCGCCGCTCGCCGCTTGACCGCATTGGTGAGACCCGCTCAAGGGGAATACCAGGTGATGGATGTGTCCGATCAACTCGCAAACATTCAACAACAACTGGGAGTCATCCAGATGGTCATCGGTTCCATTGCTGGAATTTCCCTCCTAGTTGGAGGAATCGGGGTTATGAATATCATGTTGGTATCCGTTACTGAACGGACGCGCGAAATCGGCTTACGAAAAGCCTTGGGAGCAACTCGCCGCAACATCCTGACTCAATTCCTCGTGGAATCTGTGGTCCTAACCCTCATCGGAGGCTTTATCGGCCTGGCGATTTCCTACGGAATCGTCTTCCTGATCGGAGACAGCCTCAACGCAGCCTTTGGCGGCCCACCCGTCATCAGCATGCAATCCGTCATCGGATCCACCCTCTTCTCCATCAGCATCGGAGTCATCTTCGGCCTCCTCCCAGCCAACAAAGCCTCCAAACTCAACCCTATCGAAGCACTACGATATGAATGAAAAATTCGCCCAGGAATTGGGCGAATTTTCAATTTAATGGAGGTTTCGCTAGAAACCCTACATATGCCCAGGAATTGGACGAGGCTTCGCAGAAGCCAAAGAGCCTCAGGGCTATTGGGCGAAGATCAATTTAATGGAGCTTCCAAAGGAAGCCGACAAGTGCCCAGGAATTGTGCGCGGCTTCGCAGAAGCCGAAGAAAGCCAGACATTGTGCACGGCTTCGCAGAAGCCGAAGAGCCTCAGGGCTATTGGGCGAAGATCAATTTAATGGAGCTTCCAAAGGAAGCCGACAAGTGCCCAGGAATTGGACGAGGCTTCGCAGAATTGAACCTATCCAAGGCGGTTTTTGCTATTGTAGGGAGCAAAAAGGGGCATAGGGTGGAAACTTTTATAGATTTTTGAATAAATAGCAGGAAGCTTCTGGTCTTAGAAAGACTTATATTGTAGTTATTCATCTATTTTGACTTTATGGCAATTATAGTGGTAAAATAGATAGGATGAAAAAAGGAGAGGTAAGATGGTGAAACCTAAATACAATCGTGTCTTGATTAAACTATCCGGTGAAGCCTTGGCTGGTGAACGGGGTGTAGGGATTGATATTTTAACGGTCCAAAAAATGGCAGCAGAGATTGCCGAAGTTCAGGCTGCGGGAGTGCAGATTGCTCTTGTTATTGGTGGCGGAAACCTTTGGCGGGGTGAGCCTGCTGCAGCGGCTGGAATGGATCGTGTGCAGGCAGACTACACTGGTATGTTGGGGACTGTGATGAATGCCTTGGTAATGGCAGATTCGCTGCAACAAGCGGGTGTAGATACGCGGGTCCAAACAGCTATTCCAATGAATCAGGTTGCTGAACCTTTTGTTCGAGGGCGGGCGCTTCGTCATTTGGAAAAAGGTCGGATTGTGATTTTCGGAGCGGGAACTGGTTCCCCTTACTTCTCAACAGATACGACAGCTGCCCTCCGAGCAGCGGAAATTGAAGCGGAAGCGATCTTGATGGCTAAAAATGGAGTTGACGGGGTTTATAACTCTGATCCTCGCAAAAATGCGGATGCTATTAAGTTTGATGAACTGACACACCGTGATCTTTTGAACAAGGGTTTGGCGGTGATGGATTCTACTGCGTCCAGCTTATCTATGGATAACGATATTGACCTAGTGGTCTTTAATATGAATGAAGCCGGCAATATTCGCCGTGTTGTTTTCGGAGAACAAATCGGAACAACGGTTTCTAATAACTCACAGAAGGAGAAATAAGTCATGTCTAACGCAATTGTAACCAAAGCTCAAGAACGGATGAGCCAGTCTCACCAAAGTCTGTCGCGTGAATTTGCATCGATTCGTGCAGGTCGTGCCAATGCGAGTCTTTTGGACCGTATCACGGTGGAATATTATGGTGTCGAAACACCTCTTAACCAGATCGCTTCAATTACCATTCCGGAAGCGCGTGTGCTATTGGTAACCCCATTTGATAAATCATCTTTGAAAGATATTGAGCGTGCTTTGAATGCCTCAGATCTTGGAATTACTCCAGCTAATGATGGTTCTGTAATCCGCCTGGTGATTCCAGCCTTAACAGAGGAAACACGCCGTGATTTGGCAAAAGAAGTGAAAAAAGTTGGTGAAAATGCTAAAATTGCAATCCGTAATATCCGCCGTGATGCTATGGATGAAGCGAAAAAGCAAGAAAAAGCTAAAGAAATTACAGAAGATGAATTGAAGGGTCTTGAAAAAGACATTCAAAAAGTAACAGACGATGCTGTGAAGAAAATTGATGAAATGACAGCTGGAAAAGAAAAAGAAATCTTAGAAGTCTGAGTTCGGAGAAGGAGGTTGGCGCAGCCAACCTCTTTTTAACAAAGGAGAAGCTATGGAAAGTTTATTGGCGACTTATGTGGTCGGTCTCATAACAGATGAAAATGATCAGTATTATTATGTGCAAAAGGAAGGGCAGACCTATGCCTTGGATAAAGAGGAAGGTCCGCATGCCCTAGGAGATTCGGTTAAGGGCTTTACCTATGTTGATATGAAGCAGAAGCGGCGGTTAACGACGCTATCAGTAACTGCTGATCGTGATCAGTTTGGCTGGGGTCAAGTGACCGAGGTCCGTCGCGACTTGGGTGTGTTTGTGGATACAGGTTTGCCGGATAAGCAGGTGGTGGTATCCTTAGATATTCTGCCGGAATTAAAGGAACTCTGGCCTAAGAAGGGGGATCGTCTCTATATCCGTTTGGAGGTGGATGCCAAGGAGCGGATTTGGGGCATTTTAGCTAGTCCAGAAGATTTTCAACGTTTGGCTCAACCGGCCTATGACAACATGCAGAATCAAACCTGGCCGGCTATTGTCTACCGCTTGAAGTTGACGGGGACCTTTGTTTATCTGCCTGAAAACAATATGTTGGGCTTTATTCATCCGACTGAACGGTTTGCGGAGCCGCGTTTGGGACAGGTTTTGGATGCTCGAGTGATTGGTTTCCGGCAAGTCGATCGGACCCTGAATCTCTCGGTAAAACCACGGTCTCATGAAATGTTGGCCAATGATGGGCAGATGATTGCCCAATATCTCCAGACTAACGGTGGTTTTATGACCTTGAATGACAAGTCCTCACCTCAGGCTATCAAAGAGACCTTCGGTATTTCCAAAGGCCAATTTAAGAAGGCCTTGGGCGGACTGATGAAGGCTGGTAAAATCAAGCAGGACGAGTGGGGCACAGAGTGGATTTGGGAGGATGACTATGCGTAGATCCTTCTACCATTGGCTGATGACCCAGCGGGACTCCAAAGTCGATCTTGCAGCTGCAGAGTTGGCGGATTTGGTATTTACCGATACCGCCTTTCCCCGCCAAAGCAGCGATTTTGACCAGATTAGCCGTTATTTGGAGGAAGAGGCCTCTTTTGCCTTTAATTTAAGTCAATTTGATCAGATTTGGGAGACTTATTTGGCCCATTGAGGAAAGACAAAGGGCTGGGAATTTGTTATACTGAAAGCAAAGAAGCAAAAAGGAGAATCGTTTGCAAGAATTTTCAACTGAGTTAACCTTAAACCATCCGGATGATTTATTGCTCTTGTTTGGTTCTAACGAGCGGAATTTGAAACTGCTGGAGGACTACTTGGATGTGGTCATCCATGCGCGTACCGAGCGGGTGCAGATTCTGGGTTCCAAAGAGCAGGCTTTGGAGGCTAAAGCGATTATTCAGGTCCTCCAGGTCTTGGTCAACCGTGGCATGCAGGTGGCTTTGACAGATGTCGTAACGGCCATGAATATGTCCAAGGAAGGGCGTCTCCACCAGTTTGTAGCTCTTTATGAGGAAGAGGTTTTAACCGATTTCCAAGGGAAGGCCATTCGAATTAAGACTCCAGGTCAGAAACTCTTCGTCGATGCGGTGAAATACCAGGATGTGGTCTTTGGAATTGGCCCGGCGGGGACGGGGAAAACCTTCTTGGCAGTTGCTCTAGCTGTGCGTGCTCTCAAGCGTGGTCAGGTCAAGCGAATTATCTTAACCCGTCCCGCAGTTGAAGCTGGGGAAAGCCTGGGCTTCCTACCGGGTGACTTGAAAGAAAAGGTTGATCCTTATTTGCGCCCAGTTTATGATGCTCTTCACAAAATTCTGGGCAAGGAGCAAACCAACCGCCTCTTGGAGCGGGAAGTGATTGAAATCGCACCCCTCGCCTATATGCGGGGACGAACCTTGGATGATGCCTTTGTTATTTTGGACGAAGCCCAGAATACAACGGTGATGCAGATGAAAATGTTTTTGACCAGGCTTGGTTTTAACTCAAAAATGATTATCAATGGAGATATTAGCCAAATAGACTTGCCCCACAAGCAAAGATCCGGTCTCCTGGACGCCATGGACAAGCTCAAGCATCTACAAACCATTGGCTTTATTCATCTCACAACCCAAGATGTTGTACGCCATCCCCTGGTATCTCAGATTATTTCAGCCTACCAACCCCAAGAAGTACAGGAAAAGAATTCTTCAGATGCCTAGCATTCAAAAATCCCAATCGCGCATGATTGGGATTTTTGAGCCTTGAGGAGATTTGTTAAAGATTAGGAGAACAATATGAATGTGAAAAAAATAGCCCTGTGGACAACAGGGATTCTTGTCGGTGGTGCTGCCCTTGGAGTGGGAGCTGTTTATCTCTACCTCCAGTCACTCATGCCGGCTAAGGAGGAGCGGCTGGCTTACCGCAATGAGCAGGTCCTTGCGGCCATTGACCTGCAGTTGGAAGGGGTTGATCTCGATGGTTTGCGGGCTAAGATTCCGCTGATGGAACAAAAATCTCTAGGAGAGTTACAAGAACTCTTGCGCCAAGGGACGATTCGCCATCAGGATTTGGTTGCCTATTATTTATTAAACATTAAAGAAAAAGATCAGAGCGAGTTGGGCAACAATGCGGTGAGTGAAATTAATCCAAGAGCCATGGATGAGGCTCGGAAGTTCGATGAAACCCAAGATGATCGTCTCTTAGCGGGAATCCCAGTCCTGATTAAGGAAAATATCAATACCAATAACCTGTCCACCAGCGCAGGAGCCTATGCTCTCAAAGATTTTATTCCCGCCCAAAATGCTCCCGTTGTTGATCAGCTACTGGAAAATGGCGCGATTATCTTAGGGAAGACCAATTTGTCTGAGATGTCCTACTACATGAGTCAGAAAAGTCCCAGTGGCTATAGCGCTAAAAAAGGTCAGACAACCAATCCCTTTAATCCTCTCGTATTGAGTCCCTTGGGTTCCAGCTCTGGTAGTGCCGTCGCCATGGCGACGGATTTGGCAGCAGTCAGCCTCGGGACAGAAACCTCTGGGTCCATCGTTGCTCCCGCTGCCATCAATTCGGTTGTCGGCTATAAACCGACCCGTGGTACCATCAGTGGTGAAGGGGTAGTCCCAATCACCTATACCCTGGACACCGTCGGACCCATTACCAAAACAGTGGAAGATGCCTTCCTAACCTACCGTGCGGCCACGGGTAAAACAAGCTCCCTTTCTTTGGACAAGGACTTTATCAAAGGAAAAAGAATCGGTCTCTTAAAAGCAGACAAAGACTTCGACAAACGACTAGAGAAAGTTCTGAAAGATCTTGGTGCTCAAGTCGTATCTCTCGATATTGATACAAGCAAGATTGACTTGAACTTTATCCTAAAAAATGATTTTGAGAAAGATTTAAACCACTACCTCAAAACTGCGGACGCACCAATCGGCTCCCTGCAAGAATTGGTTGATTTCAACAAGCAGGATCCAGAAGTCCGGATGCGCTATGGTCAAAACTTCTTGGAAGAAGCCCTCCGTCCTAAGCTAGATGCTGCCAAGGTCGAAAGCATCTTACAAATCGCCCAAGACAGCCTTAATCAGGCCATGGACAATCAAAAACTGGATATTCTGGTTGCCAAAGACAATTACTATGCTCATCTAGCAGCTGGCGCGGGTGCACCTGAACTCACCGTTCCCTTCGGACTACAAGAGGAAATACCCGTCGGAGCTACCTTCTTTGCAAAAGCAGGTCAGGATGAAACAGTCATCCAGATAGCCTACAGCTTTGAACAGTTAACCCAACTCCGCGCTTTGCCGGGAGAGAAGGAATTCTAAAAGATTCACAAAAACCTTGCCCTCGAAAATAGGGGCAAGGTTTTTTCATATAGAAACGGAGAAGCTCTCCACGACTAACCGGTAAATTCATCTGGTAGGAGAATCACTTGCGTGTGATTTTGCTCGACAATATAAACTTCCCTTGGATAGCTGGGATCAAAGGGATAGGGTAAATCAAATTGAATCCAGGAAGGGGTCTGGTTGCTTCGGTATTCTAAACTGACCTGATTGTCTGCGTTTTTTAGAATCCGGAAATGGAGGGGAGATATCAGGTCGAACACACCTGTCAGATTTTTGTCGATGACAAACCAGAAGGAATCGATTAACTCGGATGGAAGACTGGTGACAATGCCGAAGGAGGCATAGCGTTCATTAGGGTTTGAAAAAGGCATCTGGACTCCTTTCATAGTAAAAGAGGCATGTGGAACCCACACTACCTCTAAGGCTAACTTTACCGATTTTTGAGTTCTAAATAGCGTTTGTACCAAATATTTACATAGGATTGAGAGAAGGGACCGCGGCCATTGTTAATCCAATCCACTAGAATTTTCACATTCTCTTTGAGAATAAAGTCGATATCCTCTGAATAGTTCATTTGCTTCTTATGACGTTCATACTCTTCTACATCCAGTAGACGTTTTTCCCCGTCCGCAAAGACCTTGACATCCAAGTCGTAGTCGATGTACTTGAGGGCTTCCTGGTCCAGATAGTAGGGGCTGGCCAGATTACAGTAGTAGGAGACGCCATTATCGCGAATCATAGCGATAATATTGAACCAATACTTTTTGTGGAAATAGACAATGGCTGGTTCACGTGTCACCCAACGACGACCATCACTCTCGGTAACCAGTGTATGGTCATTAACGCCAATGAGGGCGTTCTCGGTTGTTTTTAGTACCATGGTATCGCGCCAAGTGCGGTGCAGATGCCCATCATGCTTATAACTTTGAATTGTAATAAAGTCGCCTTCTTTTGGAAGTTTCATATGCTACCAACTTTCTACAATACACTTACTCCCCAATTATATCACAAAAGAGAATGAAATAGGGGAAGGGAGCCTCGTAGAAGGAGGAGCAAGATCTTGCAAAAGAGCTAGTCCAGATCTCTCAGGGCCTGATCAAGTTGGCTTTTAATCCGGTCATAGTCAAAGCCCTTGCGGAGCAGGGCCTGGGTCAGCCGCTGTTTGAGTTGGAAGCCCTCGTATTTTCGCTGGTAACGGCGGAGGGCCTTGTCCAGTTCCTTTTCGAGTAGCTCCTCCTCGGTGTCCGGATCCTTTTCCCAGCTCAGTTGACTTAAAGCCTGTCGAATACTGTCGGGATCGAAGCCTTTTTGGTAGAGGGCTTGTTGGATTTTGTTTTTGAGGTTGCGGTGGCTCAGACGCTGGCTGTATTTGCGTTGGAGTTTTTCGGCTTCTTTGAGGGCCAGGGGACTAAAGTCGAGTTGCTCCAAGCTTTGGGCAATGATGGCTGGGGCAATTCCTTTTTGTTTGAGCTTTTCTTGGAGACGGTAGGGCCCCTTGTTCCCTGTTCGAAGCTGGCTATCGAGGTACTGTTGGCAGTAGCGCTGGTCATTAATCCAGTTGTCCGCTTCCAAATCTCGGAGGATGGTTGTGACTTGGGACTCTGCGATTTGGTATTTGATGAGGTAGTCCCGAACTTCTTTTTTAGTCCGATTTTGAAAGGAAATGTAGTAGAGGGCCAGGTTTTTACCGTAGGAAATTTGTGCGAAGGCACGAATTTCCTCTAATTCTTCAGGAGTCACTTCCTTCCCTTGTGAGAGCAGATAGCGAACCAGGGTGTCTTCGGTGATGTAGAAGGCTTGCCCCTGGTCCGTTTCTAAGAGGTAGAGTCGTTTTTTCTTTTGGAGTTTAGTTATTTTCATAGGCCTATTATACCTTTTTATTGTCCAATAGATAAACGATCGACCGCGGAGGGCATTCTGTTTTGACAAGGAGTTTCAAAAAAGGCACACAGTTCCGAATTTTTTGTTGTAAAATAAGGGTATGAGAGTAAAACAAAGAATTCCATTGAAAATCAAACGAATGGGGATAAATGGAGAGGGGATTGGTTTCCACAAGGGGACGCTGGTGTTTGTGCCGGGGGCTCTGAAGGGGGAGGATGTCTTCTGTCAAATTAGTCGTGTGAAGCCTAATTATGCGGAGGCACGTTTGCTGAAGGTGAATAAGGCTTCACGTTTCCGAGTGGATCCAGCCTGCCCCATCTATGAGACTTGTGGGGGCTGTCAGATTATGCACTTGCAGTATCGGAAGCAACTGGAGTTTAAGCGGGATGTGTTGAAACAGGCCTTGAAGAAATTCAAGCCGGAAGGTTATGAAGACTATGAACTACGGCCAACCCTAGGGATGAAAAAACCAACCTACTATCGGGGGAAACTGCAGTTCCAGACTCGGCGGGTCAAGGGGAAGGTGGCGGCAGGTTTGTTTGCGGAAAACTCACACCGTCTAGTGCCGGTAATGGATTGTCTGGTTCAGGATAAGACTACTCAAGCGATTGTCAATCGTACAGCTGAACTCTTGGATGACTTGAATATTCCAATCTATGACGAGCGGAAAGAACAGGGAGTTCGGACGGTTATGGTACGGCGGGCCCGTAAAACGGGTCAGGTCCATATGATTTTTGTCCTGAGCCGTAAACTGAAATTAGGACGTTTGGTCCAGCGCTTAACGGAGGAGTTTCCAGCGATTCGGACCATTGCAGTCAACATTCAGCCTAAGAAAACCAGTGAGATTTACGGAGTGGAGACGGAAATTATTTGGGGCAGTGAGCACATCCAAGAAGGGGTATTGGACTACGATTTTGAGCTGTCCCCACGCGCCTTCTACCAGCTAAATCCCCAACAGACCGAGGTCCTCTACCAAGAGGCAGTGAAGGCCTTGGAAGTCAAACCCACAGATCATTTAATTGATGCCTATTGTGGGGTCGGAACCATCGGCTTTGCCTTTGCCAACAAAGTTGCCTCTGTACGAGGGATGGATATTATCCCCGAAGCGATTGAAGATGCCAAAAGTAATGCCCGCCGTATGGGATACGACAATACCTATTATGAAGCCGGAACAGCAGAAAGTATCATCCCTCGCTGGTATGCGGAAGGCTACCGAGCAGATGCCTTGATTGTTGACCCGCCTCGGACCGGCTTGGATGATAAACTCTTACAAACCATCCTGACCTATCAGCCAGAGAAGATGGTTTATGTGTCCTGTAATGTGTCCACCCTGGCCCGTGACTTGAAGACCTTGGCCAAGGCTTATCAGGTGGAGTATATCCAATCGGTGGACATGTTCCCTCATACAGCCAGAACCGAGGCTGTTGTGAAATTACTGAAAAAATAAAAGGTAGAGATTATCCTGCTAAAGACAAAAGCTAAGGCGAAAGGTTAGGATGCTACACGTAAACAAAGGGAGAACGTGGGACAGAACTAATTTTTGGAAAAAAGTTTGGACCAGACTTCCATTAAATCCGATTCTTGCTGATGTTTTTAGTAGAATGAACTTAATGGAGCGACGAGGGAGTGGTTTGCGAAAAATTCTGGATAGTTACATGGGGTTCGAAAGTTATTCAGAAAAATTATTGCCCAAATTTCAATCAACGAATAGTGAATTTATCGTTATTCTACAAAATTTGAATTATCATAGTGGCGATAAAGTGGCGATAAAAAGTGGCGATAAGAAGTCACAAATGGCTGTGATTTTACAATTTGCCCAGCAACAGGAATCGTTCCGTACGAAGGATGTTGAGTGGCTATTAGGAATTGGACCGTCTCGAGCACGCAAATTGATTTCAGAATTGGTTGTGGAAGGACATTTGGAAGCTTTGGGGAAAAATCGGAATCGGAGATATCAATTAGTGAAATAGCTCATACAGCCAGAACCGAGGCTGTTGTGAAATTGCTGAAAAAATAAAGGAGTTAGTATGCGCGAACAAGAATTTTTAAAAGATATGGAACAATGGTTGAAGTTACAGGTCACGACCAATGAAATGGCGGTGGCTGAGAGTCACCGGATCTGGGAAGAAGAGAAGGATGAGGCGGCGCGTGAAGCTTGGATTCGTTATGAAAGTCGTTTGGATGCCTATACTTTTTTGCTAGGCAAATTTTTAAACTTCCATGATGGCAAGTCTTTCCATGATTTGCCAGAAGGATTTTTGGATAAAAAATTCTATTAAAAATCGAAAAAGGGGGATACGATGTATAGTTATCTCACAAAATCAATTGAAAAAGGTTATGCTCCAGTAACGGAAGCTGATTTTTTAAGTCTATTTGCGGATTTAGGTCTGATGAAAGGGGACCTTGTCCTAGTCCATGCATCCTTATCTTCTTTAGGTTATGTTGTGGCTGGTGCTGAGGCGATTTTTAAAGCCTTGCAAGAGCAGGTTGGTACTGAGGGAACGATTGTTGTCCCGTCTCAAACTGTGGAAATTTCAGATCCTAGCTCTTGGCAATATCCAGCTGTCCCGAGTGAGTGGTTTGAGAGTATCCGGGAAAATATGCCTGCTTATGACAGGAAAACCTCCTTCTCTAAAAGTATGGGTCAATTTAGCAACTATATTGGACGTCTGCCCCAGGCTGCTCGTTCGGATCATCCCATGTATTCTTTTACAGCAATTGGCAAGCAGAGGCAATTGTTGAGATAGATGGACTGGATTTTCCCTTTGGAGAAAACTCAGTTTTATCAAAATTATACGATGCTAAGGCCAAGATTGTTATGATTGGCACGGACTTTGAAACGAATACCTCCCTCCATCTAGCAGAGCATTCTGTGGGACGTGATGCGATTGTTGAACGCAGTAAAATCCTGCGAGACGGGGAGGCGACCTGGTGTGAGTTCAAAAATATCGATCTCGATCTCTATGATGATTTTCTTGAGATCCAATCGCAATTTTTTGAAAAATACCCTCCTAAGCAAGGCAACATCAATGATGGGAAAGTATATTGTTTTAACATGGTTGATTGTGTGGATTTTGCTAAGAAACATTTTCAGAAGAAGAGTAGGGTGGAAGTGTAGTAGAATTTCACATTTTATAGTAATCGTGATTGAGAGACCTTGTCCGATTTGGGTAGGGTCTTTTTTGTTTGGCGGCTTTTCCTCTCGGTTTATTCGTCGTCTAATCATCCTTGAAGACAATTTTTAAAACAAGAGATTTCACTTTAATAAGTGAAATTATTTATATTGAAAGCGAAAACATTGTTGTTTATAATGAATTTATAAATGAAGTAGCTACAAAATTTAAGGACACAGAGAGGACATGAAATGACAAATTCAATAGCTTTACTGTTGATGTCTCATGGAACTTTTGCACATTCGGCGATGAAGAGTGCGGAGTTGATTATTGGGAGACAAGAGAATTATGAAACAGTTGGAATAGACGTTGTAGACGATGTAGATGCTTTGGAACAAGAGATGATGGAAAAAGTCGAGTCTCTTGATCAATCGAATGGTTTGATTATTTTGACAGATATTATAGGAGGGACGCCGACAAATTTAGCTTCAAGACTATTGCAAAATTCAACTACCATTTTGGTTTCGGGTTTAAATCTACCACTGGTGTTAGATGTTTGTATGAATCGGCAAATGAATCTTGATTCTGTAGTCGGAAGTTTGGAAGCTGCTTATGCACAAGGATTTACTATTCGTACAATAACAGATGTTATGGGAGGAGAAGAAGATGAGTATAGTCTTTAGTCGTATTGATGATCGTTTAATTCATGGGCAAGTTATGACAACTTGGGTGAATTTACATAATGTTGAACAGATTATTGTTTTAAATGATCGTGTCGCTCAAGATCAAACGCAAAAAAGTATATTAAGTATGGCTGCTCCTCCGGGAATAGCTGTAAAAGTATTTCCTGTTGAAAAGTTTGGACAAATTTTAAAGAAAACGACAATTACAAGACGTACAATGCTGCTATTTACAAATAGTGAGGATGTTTTATTGGCGGTAAAAGCAGGTGTACCAATTGCAGAATTAAATGTTGGTGGAATACGTTACCATGAGGGGCGGGAGAAACTAACAAAATCAGTAGCAGTCACAGAAAGTGAACTAGATGCCTTTAAAGAATTACTAGCACGTAATCTTGAAATAACAATTCAAATGGTTCCCAATGATGAGCGTGTGTTGTTGGAGGAGGTTCTAAAATGATTCAAGCATTATTAATTGCGATTTGGACAGGTCTTTGTGCTATTGATGATATTGGGACACAGATGCTTAGAAGACCTTTATTAATTGCACCGGTTATTGGGATTATCATGGGAGATCTTCCAACTTCTTTATTGATTGGGGCATCCTTAGAGGTCTTGTGGATGGGAATTGGAAATGTTGGTGCCTATTCTGCACCAGATATTATTTCTGGAACAGCAATTGGCACAGCATTAGGGTTAGCTTCTGGAGGAGTTGCGACAGCAGTGGCTGTAGCAGTGCCGGCATCTCTTTTATCCCAACAATTATTGGTTTTATACCGTTCGAGTATTGTCTATCTAAATCCAATTGCAGAAAAAATTGCCGAGACAGGTGATTTTTCAAAGATTTTTCGAATTAATTATGTGCCGATGTTGATTGCTTTTCTGATTAGGGCAGTTCCAACATTTATTGCAGTTTATCTAGGGGCTGCGGTTATTGATCAGGTTGTGGCTTCTCTTCCTAAAGAGGTGATGTCTGGTTTAGCTATCGCTGGTAAGATTATTCCATCTGTGGGGATTGGTTTATTGATGCTCATGATGATCAAAAAAGGAGAATTGTGGGTATTCTTAATTGCTGGTTTTGCCTTAGCCGTTTATTTGGAGTTATCAGTTCTTCCGATTACACTATTGGCTCTTCCAATTGCCTTAATTTATGATTTAGCTTCACAAAAACCAGTAATGGTAAATGAAGTTACTGAGAGTGAGGAGGATTATGATTTATGAAAAATAAAATTGGAAAACAAGATTTGAACAGAGTTTTTTGGAGAATGCAGCTGTTCAATGTAACCAATAATTTTCAGTCTATGCAAGCGATTGGTTTCTTATCTAGTTTTGCTCCAATCCTAGAAAAACTATACCAGGGGAAATCCAAGGAGGAGCGAGTAGCTGCGATGAAACGGCATCTCGAGTTTTTCAATAGTCATGTAAATTCAAATGCTCTAATCTTGGGTATAACAGCAGCTATTGAAGAAACAACAAATGAAGATCAGAAGGATACTGTTACAAGTATTAAGACGGGACTAATGGGACCCTTGGCCGGTATCGGCGATAGTGTTTTAAAATTTACGTGGTTACCTATTTGTGGAAGTATCGGTGCTACTTTGGCTCTAAATGGTAGTGTTTTGGGTCCAATCTTGATGTTTCTTCTCTATAATGTTGTCAATGTTGCTTCCAAATACTATGGGATTCATTTAGGATATTCTAAGGGTATCCAGTTGATCGAAGGGGCTGGAGGAAATGTTCTTCAGCGTTTGTCGAATATTGCGAATATCGTAGGTTTAATGGTTATTGGAGGATTGATTGCATCTGTTGTCAAGGTGAATATTATTTCAGAGATTAAAGCGGGTGTGTCAAGAATTTTGTGTAAACTCCAAAGCAGAGTTTGAATGTGTGTATTAATCGGACAAGGAATTGTAAGGATTTCCCTTTTGAGCCTAGTTGGATAACAAGAGAAATAGGGATTGGTGTCAAGGCTTTAAGCGAAGCGTGCCTTTACACCATATCCAATTTCTCTTAAACTAAATGAGGCTCAAAAGGGAAACTGCTCTTA
>NZ_JAOBSU010000050.1:0-12398 GCF_025447695.1 Streptococcus danieliae
GCTTCCACAAAAGTGGCATCAACAATCTGTCCCTTATGAGCTAGTAGACCTTCTTCTGCCAAAGTTAGATAGAAACACTCAAAGAGCTCTTGTTCTTTTCCAGATTTGGTGAGACGTTCTCGGTATAGCCAAATAGTTTTAGCATCTGGAATTTTCTGATCATCGCAACCAACAAAACGGCGAAAAGACAGACGATCAAGCAATTGGTATTCCATAGCTTCGTCTGACAAATTATAAAGACGTGCAAGCAAGAGGATTTTAAACATCATGAGGTAGTCATAGGGAGGTCTACCGCCTTTTGCAGGATTTTTCTCTTTATTACCAAAAATGCGGTTCAGGGCTGGTCGAAAACTTGTCCAATTCACGGTCTTATCAAGTCTTTCTAGTTGATTTCCCAATTGTGACAGTTTTTCTAGAAGTCGTTCATCGTCGGAAAATAATAGCATGATAGTACCTCGTTCATCTTAGTAGTTCTATTATCTCATAAAACTTAGGGAGTGAAAATAAAGAAAAGCAGGTATTTCTACTGTAGTGGAACCATCAGCAGTTAGAAACAACTGCTAGATGGCGGAGATTTTGAGACCTTGGCTCAAAATTTAGTGATGAGACTCCGAAGGAGACTGCTCACGTCCGCACTACCAAATAGGAATACCTACTTATTTGAAATAAGGCGACAATAAGTATGAGTTTTTAGAGGTGCCCATAACTGATTCGGTTACTTCTGCTAAAGCTGTTCTACCATAAAGAGCCTCGGTAAAAGACTGTAAATTTCATGAGATTTATTGTATAATTTGTTAGAAATAATTTTTTAGAAAGTTGAATCATGGCGCAGCTCTATTTTAAGTATGGGACAATGAATTCGGGAAAAACAATTGAAATCCTTAAAGTAGCCCATAATTATGAAGAACAGGGAAAGCAGGTCTTGATTATGACCTCGGCCCTAGATACCCGAGATGGCGTCGGAATGGTGTCTAGTCGGATTGGGATGCGACGGGAAGCCTTGGCTATTGACGATGAGTTTGATCTTTTTGGCTTTATTGAAAAAGAGCAAGAGGACCTTTACTGTGTCCTGATTGATGAAGCTCAATTTCTCAAGCGGCATCATGTTTTTGCCTTGGCAAGGGTCGTGGATGAACTGGATATTCCGGTCATGGCCTTTGGTTTAAAGAATGATTTCCGAAATGAATTGTTCGAAGGTTCAAAATACCTTTTACTCTTTGCGGACAAGATTGAAGAGATTAAGACTATTTGTCATTATTGTTCTAAAAAAGCAACAATGGTCCTCCGTATGCAAGATGGAAAGCCGCTGTATGATGGCGAACAAATTCAAATCGGGGGCAATGAAACCTATGTATCGGTTTGCAGAAGACATTATTTTAATCCAGAATTAGAAGGAGTTGTCTGAGGATGAATATTTATGATCAATTACAAGCGGTGGAAGATCGCTATGAGGAGTTGGGGGAACTTTTGAGTGATCCCCAGGTCGTCAGCGATACCAAACGCTTTATGGAGCTTTCTCGTGAAGAGGCCTCGACACGGGAAACGGTGGCTACCTATCGGGAATACAAGCGGGTGCTACAATCCATTGCAGATGCAGAAGAGATGATTAAGGATGCCGCTGGTGATGCCGAGTTGGAAGAAATGGCTAAAATGGAATTGAAAGAATCTAAGCAGGCCAAAGAAGATTATGAAGCTCAATTGAAAATCCTTTTATTGCCCAAGGATCCAAATGATGATAAAAACATTATCTTGGAAATTCGGGGAGCAGCTGGTGGAGATGAGGCGGCTCTCTTTGCAGGGGACCTCTTGACCATGTACCAGAAATATGCAGAAACCCAAGGCTGGCGCTTTGAAGTTATGGAAACTTCGATGAATGGTGTCGGTGGTTTCAAAGAAGTTGTCGCTATGGTCTCTGGCCAGTCTGTTTATTCCAAGCTCAAATATGAATCCGGTGCGCATCGGGTTCAGCGGGTTCCAGTGACAGAGAGTCAAGGCCGCGTGCACACGTCAACGGCAACTGTCTTGGTTATGCCAGAAATCGAAGAAGTGGAATACGACATTGATCCAAAAGACCTGCGGGTAGATATCTATCATGCCTCAGGAGCCGGTGGTCAGAACGTCAATAAGGTGGCGACGGCCGTTCGGATCGTGCATTTGCCAACCAATATTAAGGTTGAGATGCAGGAAGAACGGACCCAGCAGAAAAACCGTGATAAGGCTATGAAAATTATCCGTGCCCGGGTAGCCGACCACTTTGCCCAGATTGCCCAAGACGAGCAAGATGCTGAGCGTAAATCAACCATTGGTACAGGAGACCGTTCTGAGCGGATTCGGACCTATAATTTTCCGCAGAATCGCGTGACAGACCATCGAATCGGTTTGACCTTACAAAAGTTAGATAGTATTTTGTCCGGTAAGTTGGATGAAGTGGTTGATGCTTTGGTCTTGTACGATCAGACTCAGAAATTAGAGGCTTTGAACCAGTAGATGAAATACAGCCAACGATTCCAAGAATTTCACCAACAATTAATCCAGGTTGGCGAGGAGCCGGAAGCCTTTGATTTCTTGATTCGTCAAATCTTTGATTGGACCTTTACCGATTTTGTTTTCTTTTTGCAAAAAGAAGAAGAGGCTGAGATGTTAGCCCAACTGGAGTCCTACCATAAGCGCTTGATAGCCCATGAGCCGGTCCAGTATATCCTTGGTAAAACTGACTTTGCCGGTCTAGAATTTCTAGTTGATAAACGGGTTCTGATTCCCAGACCAGAAACAGCAGAGTTAGTTGAGTTACTTTTAGCAGAAAATCCCGATGAGAATGTAAGAATGGTAGATGTGGGAACAGGGAGTGGAGCAATCGCTCTCGCAGTAGCTCAAAAAAGGCCAACCTGGGAGGTGTGGGCTTCCGATATTTCGAAGGAAGCCTTGCAAGTCGCTGAACTGAATCGCGATAGACTAGACTTGCAGGAACGAGTAAATTTGCAGCAAAGTGACTTATTGACGGATTTGACAGGTCCCTTTGATATTATTGTGTCAAATCCGCCCTATATTGCTTGGGAGGATCGAGAGGAAGTCGGTTTGAACGTCCTCCACTCAGAACCTCATACAGCCTTATTTGCAGAGGAAGATGGTTTAGCCCTGTACAGAAAATTAGCTACAGAATCACGAACTTCTTTAAAACCCACGGGTAAGATTTATTTAGAGATTGGCTATAAGCAGGGCCAAGCGGTCCAAGGTCTCTTTCAAGCAGCCTTTCCCAAGGCCCGTGTCAGAGTGTTGCAAGACCAGTTTGGTCAGGATCGGATGGTGGTAGTAGATGGACATCTTAAAGAATGAGTTAGAAGCTGGTCGAGCTGTGATCTTGCCAACGGAAACGGTTTATGGACTTTTTGCAAAAGCCTTGGACCAGGACGCAGTGGATTTGGTTTATAGGCTTAAACAGAGACCCAGAGACAAAGCCATGAATCTTAATATCGCAAACCTCGAACAAGTAACAGAATATGCGAGTGAGATTCCACCTTGTTTTCAGGATCTAGTGGCTCATTTTTGGCCTGGCCCCTTGACCATCCTGTTAAAAGCGCGGGACAGTGTCCCAGTTTGGATCAACTCTGGTTTACCTACAGTCGGTTTTCGGATGCCGGATCATCCGCTAACCCTAGAGTTAATTCAGGAAACCGGACCACTGATTGGACCATCTGCTAATTTAAGTGGTGCCAGTAGTGGTCAGAAGTTCCAAGTTATTCAACAAGATATTCCCGTACTGGGCTTGGCAGATGATGCCTTTTTGACTGGAGTTGACTCGACGATTCTCGATTTATCCCAAGAGCCGGCTCGGATTCTCAGGCAAGGTGCCATTACCCAGACAGACTTACAAGCAGTGATTCCCCAGTTAAACTTTAAAGAGGTGGAAAAATGATTTTTGAAAATACCGATTACCGCAACTATGACCCAGAACTATGGGCAGCAATCGATGCAGAAACCAAACGCCAGGAAGAAAATATTGAATTGATTGCATCGGAAAATGTTGTTTCCAAAGCCGTTATGGCTGCTCAAGGTTCCCTGCTGACTAATAAATATGCAGAGGGCTATCCTGGACGCCGTTACTACGGTGGTACAGAAGCTGTCGATGTGGTCGAAAATCTAGCCATTGAACGGGCTAAGGAAATTTTTGGAGCCGGTTTTGCCAATGTTCAACCTCATTCGGGTTCCCAGGCTAATGCTGCGGCTTATATGGCCTTGGTGCAACCAGGAGATACCATTCTAGGAATGGATTTGTCAGCGGGTGGCCATTTGACCCATGGCTCACCAGTTAGTTTTTCTGGAAAAACCTATCACTTTGTTCCCTACAATGTTGATCCAGAGACAGAATTGTTGTCTTACGATGAATTAGAATCCTTAGCCAAGGAACACCAACCAAAACTGATTGTGGCTGGAGCTTCTGCCTATTCTCGGATTCTCGATTTTAAACGCCTGCGTCAGATTGCTGATTCGGTCAATGCCTACCTCATGGTCGATATGGCCCACATTGCCGGTTTGGTAGCTGCGGGTCTTCATCCCAATCCCATGCCTTTTGCCCATGTGGTAACCTCCACAACCCACAAAACCCTTCGGGGTCCACGGGGGGGCTTGATTCTGACCAACGATGAAGATTTGGCCAAGAAAATTAATTCAGCGATTTTCCCAGGCCTTCAAGGTGGTCCCCTAGAGCATGTGATTGCTGCTAAGGCAGTTGCTTTTAAAGAGGTGCTGGATCCAGCCTTCAAAGACTATATGCAACAGGTTTTGAAAAACACCCAAGCTATGGTTGAGGTTTTTTTGCAAGACGAGGATTTTCGTGTAATCTCTGGTGGATCTGACAATCACCTCTTTATGGTAGATGTCACAAAGGTCGTGGAGAACGGAAAAGTTGCCCAACAACTTTTGGATGATGTCCATATTACCTTGAACAAAAATTCCATTCCATACGAGCAACTATCACCTTTTAAAACCTCTGGTATCCGTATCGGAACCCCAGCCATCACGGCTCGTGGGTTCAAGGAAGAAGAAGCTCGGAAGGTCGCTGCCTTGATTATTAAAACCTTGAAATCAGCAGATCAGCCAGCTGTCCTAGAAGAAGTGAAGACAGAGGTGGCTGAATTGACCAGTTCTTTCCCACTATACAAGGATTAGTATGGATATTTATATTAAGGAAGCCATTATTCATCAATTTTCACCCCAAAGTTTAGACCTGCAGTTTTCCAAAGAACCCCTCGAATTATCTCCTCGTATTGATGAATATCTGCGGAAAAAAATTGAAAAAGTCTATTCAGAGGATGCCAAAAAAGGTGCTTTCGACTCGGAAAACACCTTTTTCAGCCATATCCAAGATGATTTGATGGAAAGCTCGCGAACAATCAGCACACTCTGGTTAGAGGCCTTTAAGGAGGCGGAAAACCAGAAAATGAACGATTTGATTTTTGTTGGCTTTGAAAAAGAGGGACAAAGTCATTTTGCCTTTTTACGCTTGGTCCTTCGCGATAGTTTGACTGATTTAGGCCAAGAAGAGAACCGAATCCAATTAACACAGAACCATTTACCTGGTTTTGGAGCTAGTCCAGATGAAGGCTTGGTTGTGAATCGAGTGACTGGCCAATACTTTTTATTGGAAAAACGCATCAAGGCTCAGGGGAGTTTCCTTCACTATTTTTCAGAAAAATTATTGGAAGTAGAACTGGCTCCCTCTCCGAAAAAATCAATCCAGACAATGGAAAAAGCGGCTCAAAAAATCGCTGAAAGTTTTCAAGCGGATGATTTCCAGTTCCAATCAAAACTTAAGTCCTCTTTGCATAAAAATTTAGAGGAGAAGCAGGAGTTGCGACCAGAAGATATTGCCAACGATTTGTTCCAAGACAATTTGACAGCTCGTCTAACCTTTATTGATCAGATGAAGGAAGAGGTTCCTGAAACCATCCAGTTTCAAGAAATCGATAGCCAACGTCAATTGAAGCGATTGGAGAATCAGAAATTGTCGTTGTCGAATGGAATCCAGCTAATTGTACCAAATCCAGTTTATGAAGATGCTGAATCGGTGGAGTTTATCATGAATGAGGATGGCACCTATTCAATTCTGATCAAAAATGTGGATACGATTGAGAGTCTCTAATGTTGAAACGATGTGTTAGTTTATTAGTAGTAGTCTTATTCGTCCTAGGACTGTGGCGAACCTGGCAGACAGCTCAAACTGTGGCCCGTGTGCGTCAGTTCCAACCGATGGTGGAAGCAGCGTTAAACAAGGAAAATTCATCCTTGGATTCTGATTTGGTGCTGGCGATTATTTATACAGAAACCAAGGGTCAGGGCCAGGATATTATGCAGGCCAGTGAAAGTTTGACCGGTCAAGTGGATTCCTTGGCCAGTCCTCAAGAAAGTGTCGCTCATGGCGTGAAAACACTCAACAATTATTATCTTCATAGTCAAGAATCAGGGGTTGATGAATGGACTGCGGTTCAAGCCTATAATTTTGGAGGGGCCTATATCGATTATGTGGCGGAAAATGGTCAGAAAACTAGTCTGGATCTGGCACGTGCCTATTCTAGAGACGTTGTGGCACCGAGTCTAGGAAATTCCAAGGGCGAGACCTATTCTTATTGGACCCCTATTTCAATCTTTCATGGGGCAGAACTTTACCGCGATGGTGGAAATTATTTTTATGCCAATCAAGTTCGCTTGAATTTAGATGTGATTCGCTTTTTTGAGCGTTTTAGCTAGCTTGATTTCCCCATTTTGGGTTCGCTTTTGATAAAATAAAAACAAGCAAGCAAGTAAGGGGGGGACAAGGTGCCCAAGAAAATAAAAGCGATTTGGGCTCAAGATCAGGAAGGTTTAATTGGTCAAGATGGCCATCTTCCCTGGCGTATTCCAGAAGAATTGAGCCATTTCAAAACCACAACTATGGGCCAGGTCCTGCTAATGGGGCGTGTCACTTTTGATGGAATGGGGCGCCGTATCTTACCAGGCCGGACAAGTCTGATTCTAACGAGGGATCCGGATTACCAAGTCGACCATCCGGATGTTTTGGTTTGCCATTCTGTTGAGCAGGTTTTGGACTGGTACCAGAAGCAGGATTTGGATCTCTATGTCATTGGTGGTCGGGAGATTTTCTGTACTTTTGAAGATTACTTGGATGAATTGGTATGTTCGGAGATCCATGGGAAGTTTGCAGGAGATGTTTATTTTCCAGAAGCTTTTTCTTGGCAGTCCTTTGAGCTGTTTGAGTGTTTAGAGCAGCCAACCGCCTCTATTCCCTTTACAATTTATAAATATAGGAGGACAACATAAAAAATGGAACGCAATCTATTTGGACTTTTTACAGCCCTGCTTGGAGTGATTTGTGTTTTGTGTGCCATGCAATCTTTTCAAAAACGGCGCTACGGTTTAACAGCATTTTTTATGTTGAACGCTTTTACAAATTTGGTGAACACGATTCACGCGGTTTATAATACTTTATTTTAATCTAGGAGTTAGATTTATTTATGTCGAAATCGAGATCAAATGAAGTGATGATTTATTGTTCCTTCTGTGGTAAAAACCAAGATGAAGTTAAAAAAATCATTGCTGGAAATAACGCATTCATCTGTAATGAGTGTGTCGAATTAGCCCAAGAAATTATTCGTGAAGAATTGGCGGAAGAAGTTTTGGCAGATCTATCGGAAGTGCCAAAACCACAAGAACTCTTGGCTATTTTAAATCATTATGTGATTGGTCAGGACCGGGCTAAGCGGGCCTTGGCCGTGGCTGTTTATAACCACTACAAACGGATTAATTTCCATGATAACCGAGATGAGGAAACAGATGTTGAACTTCAAAAATCCAACATCCTCATGATTGGCCCAACTGGTTCAGGAAAGACCTTTTTGGCCCAAACCTTGGCTAAAAGCTTGAATGTTCCGTTCGCCATTGCAGATGCAACAGCCTTAACGGAAGCCGGTTATGTCGGAGAAGATGTTGAAAACATTCTCCTAAAATTGCTACAGGCAGCTGACTTCAATATTGAACGAGCAGAACGTGGCATTATCTACGTAGATGAGATTGATAAAATCGCTAAGAAAAGCGAGAATGTTTCTATCACACGCGATGTTTCCGGTGAAGGTGTGCAACAAGCCCTGCTAAAAATTATTGAAGGAACTGTTGCCAGCGTACCCCCTCAAGGTGGTCGCAAGCACCCGCAACAGGAAATGATTCAAGTCGATACCAAAAATATTCTCTTTATCGTGGGTGGTGCCTTTGACGGAATCGAAGAGATTGTCAAACAGCGCCTCGGGGAAAAAATTATTGGTTTTGGTCAAAATAATAAGGCTATTGATGAGAATGGTTCCTACATGCAAGAAATCGTCTCTGAGGACATTCAAAAATTCGGAATTATCCCTGAATTGATTGGACGTTTGCCAATTTTTGCGGCTTTGGAGCCGTTAGAAGTTCAAGATCTCGTCCGCATTTTGAAAGAACCGCGGAATGCCTTGGTGAAACAATACCAGACCCTGCTATCTTATGATGATGTCGAGTTGGAATTTGAAGACGGAGCCTTGGAAGAAATTGCCCGTTTAGCCATTGATCGGAAAACAGGAGCTCGTGGTCTTCGCTCTATCATTGAGGAAACCATGATGGATATTATGTTTGAAGTTCCGAGTGAGGAAGATGTGAAAACTGTTCGCATCACCAAGGAAGCTGTTCTTGGTTTGGAAAAACCTATTTTAGAAACTGCTTAATACTCAAACTCGTTTAACCAAATATAGGCTCGAGAGTATAAAGAATAAAAGGGGGAGTAGGGATCCAGATCCCGCTCCTTTTTTAAGGAGATAGAATGGAATTAAACACACACAATGCAGATTTACTTCTGAGTGCCACCAATAAAAGTCATTACCCACAGGATGATATTCCTGAAATCGCTATGGCTGGCCGTTCAAATGTTGGAAAATCCAGCTTTATTAATGGGATTTTGAATCGAAAAAATCTGGCACGGACCTCCAGTAAACCAGGAAAAACCCAACTCTTGAATTTTTTTGATATTGATGGCCAATTACGATTTGTAGACGTCCCTGGTTATGGTTATGCCAAAGTCTCTAAAAAAGAACGTGAAAAATGGGGAAAGATGATTGAAGAATACCTAACAAGTCGGGAAAATCTTCAAGCGGTCGTGAGCCTGGTTGATTTTCGCCATGCTCCATCCCAGGATGATGTCCAAATGTACGATTTCCTTAAATATTATGAGATCCCTGTGATTCTCGTTGCGACCAAGGTTGATAAAATCCCTAGAAGTCGTTGGAATAAGCATGAAAAAATGATTAAGGACAAGTTGGACTTTGATCCTAGCGATGACTTTGTTCTCTTTTCATCTGAAACCAAACACGGAATTGATCAGGCCTGGGATGCTATTCTGTCCAAAGTTTAACCGAGGAGACTGATGAAATTTCCTTGTCCCTCTCGATAAGAGAATGGACAAGGATTTCTTTTTATTATATAATGTGTTTTATAAAACACACAAGGGGGATTTTTATGTTTTCTGGTCAACGATTAAAAACTTTACGGCAACAAGAGGGGCGGACACAGGCTGATTTAGCGCTTGTTTTGGGTATTAATCGAGCTTCCTATGCCAGCTGGGAATTGGAACGGGCGCGGCCTAATCAGGCTCATTTGCAACACTTAAGCCAGTATTTTGGGGTGGAGGAAACCTATTTTGAGTCTGAGTATGCCATTGTCCAACCCTATCTCCAGTTGAATACTGACAACAAGAGAAAGGCAGAGGATTATGTCGAACAGCTATTAGAAACACAGAAGAATTCGATTCAAGAGAAGCTTGTGCCCCTGTTTGCAATTCAAGTCCTAGATCAAGTGCCCTTATCTGCTGGTTTCGGGGAGACTTACTATGATGAGCAGTCCTTCCAGACGGTCTATACAGATCAAGAATATTCCTATGACTTTGCTTCCTTTATCCAAGGGGATTCCATGGAGCCTCAGTATTTTGATGGGGAAGTTGCCCTCTTTAATGATGACGGTTTTGACTATGATGGCGCTGTTTATGCCATTTCTTTAAATGGTCGTGCCTACATCAAGCGGGTTTACCGAGAAGAGGGGGGATACCGAATTGTCTCCTTCAATGAAAACTATGAGGACCTGTTCGCTGGTCCTGATGACGATTTTCGGATTGTTGGTAAGGTTATTGGTCATTTTCGTCCTGTCGAGGAGCTTTAGTATGTATAAATGAAAAAACACATCCGTTGCTGTAGAGGATGTGTTTTACCTTTTGAAGATTAGTCAGTAGATACTTGCCATTTATTGAGGAGTCTTGCTTGTTCTGCTTGTCCGTCCTCATCCAATCCTGTCAAGGTTTCGATAAAGGTAATCATTTCAGGATTTGGCTGGGGAACAATTTGTCCGATGGCCCAGATAGCGGTTGCTACGTGGATTTTATTTTGGGATTTGTCGATAATTTCCAGTAATTTAGGAATGGCAGATCGGTCTCGACTGTTGGCCAGGGCGATAATGGCATTGCGTTGAAGAATGTTCTTACCACGCCAGGAACCAGCTACATGGCCAAATTTTTCCTTGAACTGCCCGTTACTCAATTCCAGAAAGGGGAGGAGCTGAGGCTGGGCTAGCTCTGGATCAATTTCTGTGTGGGCTTGGTTGAGAATACCTTTGTTATAAGGACAGGAAATCTGGCAGATGTCGCAGCCATAAATAACGGTTTTAATTTTTTTACGGAATTCCAGGTCCATCATGCCCTTGTCCTGGGTTTGAAAGGACAGGCAGCGTTTAGCGTTCATGGTCCCATCACCAAGCAGACAGGAGGTTGGACAGGAGGTGAGGCAACGGGTACAATCGCCGCAACCATTGGGAACTGGTTGGTCGGGTTCAATTTCTAAATTGGTCACCAGTTCCCCTAAAAAAACATAGGATCCGTATTCTTTGGTAATCAAAAGGCCATTTTTCCCGATGAAGCCCAGACCGGCTCGTTGGGCAACAGCCGTATCCACCAGGGCACCGGTATCGACCATCGTTTTGTATTCCAGTTGGGTATCCAGCTGACGGATGGCTGCCGCTAATTGCTCCATTTTATCCTGGAGGAGGTAGTGGTAGTCAATTCCCCAGGAAGAGGGGGTGAATTTCCCTCTTTTGAATTGGGATTTTTCGGCTGGGGTTGGTAGTTTATGGGGATAGGCTAGGGCAATGGAAATGATTGTTTTAGCTGAAGCCAGGCTCAGTTTGGGATCTAGTCGTTCTTCAATGACCTTGTGTTCGAAGCCGGAAGACCGGTCTTCTTCTCTGGCTAATCGCAGAGATTTCTCTAAGTAGTTGAAATCATCGGCTGTTGTAAAGCCGATTTTTGAAATTCCGATTTCTTTCGCTAGCGCTTTAATCTCATCCTTTAGGTTCATAGTCTTATTATACTTCAATTTTGCCAAAACAAAAACAAATAAAAATTAAGTTATGTTAAAAATAAAATTTGTTCATTTTTCACATAACATTTGCTAAGCGCTTCCATAAAGAGTAGAATATAAATATAAACAAGCGGTTAAGGGGGCTGCAGACGATGTGGGCTTGAGACCCTAAAGCATTACAAGGCTTACATTCTTAAGGAAAGGAGCTGTGCTTATGCATCTCATAGATAAAGACCTAGTTGTTAAACAGGCGGTTCGCAACCAAATTCGCGACGCAAAAGCGGCCCAGGAAATTTTGGGAACCTGCTCCCAGGAACAAATTGATGGCTTGGTAAAAGCTGTCGCTGAAGCAACCTACGCCAAACGGGAAGAATTGGCGAAAATGGCTCATTAAGAAACGGGCTAATGTGAAATTTTAAGAGTATAGAGAGAAAGGAGAGTTTGGTTAGATTTCCTAACTGAACGAACAGCTAACTGATGTTTAGAAAAGATTTTGGATTGATGCTTTATGTTGCGGATGTGGCAGCTGAGAAGGTTTTTTGGTCGGCAGCAGGTTTTGTCATTATTTCAGAAAGTGAAATGATGGGGTTTGACACCTTCGATATGAAACCCCATGCGAATTCAACTGTAACCATCACAGTTTTTGCCAAGGAGTTTATTCAGCAAGTATCGCCAGAAGTTGCAGATAATGTACCGAGCATTCTTTTTGAGGTGGACGAGATCGAAGCCTTACATGAAAACATTTCTGCTTTGACGGATACCTGCAGTCCAGTAACAGAGATGCCTTTTAAGACCTTTAACTTTGCCAGCCCATCTGGTCTCTACTTTGCAGTTAAGGGTAACTAGATGATTCGATTTGGGCAGAACAAGAGAGGTTGATTTTAGGATCAGCCTTTTCTTGATTTTAAGGGCACCTCTAAAAACTCATACTTATTGTCGCCTTATTTCAAATAAGTAGGTATTCCTATTTGGTAGTGCGGACGT
>NZ_JAOBSU010000051.1:0-12060 GCF_025447695.1 Streptococcus danieliae
TAAAAGAAAAGGAGAGACTCATTTCAGTAGATGAATCTCTCCTTTTTAGGCTTTATGAGACTTTTGTCCCAGCCTCTCTCCCACCCCCGCAAGGCTGATTAGGTTCTCTTTCGAGCTTAAAAAGCGAACGATTGGAGTTTGCTTCGCAAACAAGATTTGGTACTCTCTAACAGCATACAATGCTATTAGACCCAATCAGCTACTGTGTCAAAGGTATTTTGTTATACAAAGTCAATGAGGCTAGACTTTTGTCCCAGCCTCTTTTTTATACGCAGAAAAGGGATATGCATCGAGGTCATATCCCTTTGTTTTATAAATCACTAGTCAGGGTCCAAGCAGAGATACTGCGGCCGTGAACGGGGAAGCTCGCCCAGCCGTCTTCGCCGACTAGAACGGTATCTGAGTGGTGGCCTAGTTGGTCACTAAAGCTTTGTCCCTGCCATTGGGTTCCAACAAACATGGAGATGGCAGCATCGTCTTTATTGCTGAGGATAACCGCTAGAGGGCTGCGGTCTAATTCTTCCGGAATCCGTGTCCAGCCAATGGTGTTTGGCTCTTCAAAGTAGTCGGTTTCTGCTCCATAGGCCCAGTATTTACGGAGGATGAGGAGCTTATCTAAAACTTCTTGGAAGCTGGCTTGGGCATGAGCTCCTTGAACACCATAGTAGTCGCCATAAAAAACGCAGGGTTTGCCCTGCTGGCGAAGTAAGATCAGACCGTAGGCAAGGGGTTTAAACCAATCTGCAACGACTGACTCCAAGGCTTGGCCTTTTTGGGTGTCGTGGTTTTCGACAAAGGTCACTGCAGAGTCGGGATGGTTTTTGACCAGGCTACCATCAAAGATGGTGGTTAAGTCAAAGTCGGCTTCTTTTTCTCCAGCTTCCTGGAAATTGTAGTGGAGTTTGACATCAACTAAGTCAAAGCGGTAGTCTGTGTCTTCCAAGTAATTGGTGTTGGTTTCTTCATCAGGATTCCAGAATTCTCCGAAGACATAGAAATCTTCAGAGAGGTTGTCCTTAATATCGCGGATGAAGTTTTTCATAAAGAAGGAATCGATGTGTTTGATGGCATCCAGGCGGAAACCCGAGATTCCTGTTGTGGGGATGAACCAGTTGACCCAGTCATAGAGATTTTGAACGACTTCTGGATGTTTGAAGTCCAAATCTGCATACATAAGATAGTCGTAGTTGCCGTTTTCCTTGTCCACAAGACTATCGTCAGACCACCCTTTATTGTCACCGACAATTTGGTAGATACCAGTTTTCTTGCGACCGGCATCAAAGTCTGTTCCGGTAAAGTGGTACCAGTGCCATTGGAAATCGTTGTAATGCCCACGACGACCTGGGAAGTAGAAGTGAGTCCAGCCTTTAATGCTGAAGGGCTCGGTCAACTCCTTGGTTCGATCTTTGGAGTCGACCTCAATGACTTTAAACGACTCCAGTCCATCAGCAGAAGCCTTGTGATTCAAGACGAGGTCAGCGATAGCTGAGATGCCATGGTCTTTTAACATACGGATGGCCTGAATGTATTCATCCTTGCTTCCATATTTGGTGCGTACGGTTCCTTTTTGGTCAAATTCCCCCAGGTCAAAAAGGTCATAAATTCCGTAACCAACATCGCTATCATTGGTGGCTTTAAAAGCAGGTGGCATCCAAACCTGGCTAATCCCAAGTTCGGCTAAATGAGGGGCATCTGCGGCCAGCCGATTCCAATGCTGACCGTCATTGGGAAGATACCACTCAAAGTATTGCATAAGTGTTTGATTTCTTTCCATAGCCCTATAGTAAAAGGAAGAGCCCTTTTTGTCAAATTTTCACTTATTAAATTTCAAGTCTGATTTGATTTTTTTAAAAGATTTGTGTAAAATCAATAGAAGATTGTGAGGTGTAGCATGAGTCGGAAAGAGAAAAAAATTGAAATTCAGTTAAAGGACCACTCGGTAAAAGTGGGAGCAGAGACTTTTGAGGGCTATCAATTGATGATTGGTAAGCAGGTCGTCGGTGAAATTGCTGAATTGGAGAACCAGTTTGCCTTGGTTTCCAATGGAAATGTTCAGGAATTTCACAAAAAATTGGAGCAAGCAATTGAAAAAGTTATCGAAAGTTATAATTTATCCAAATAAAAGGCTTGCATTCTGAGAATAGTGTGATATAATAATTTTTGTTGATGTCGGAGAGATAGCGAAGAGGCTAAACGCGGCGGACTGTAAATCCGCTCCTTCGGGTTCGGGGGTTCGAATCCCTCTCTCTCCATTTCTCATTATTGGGGTATCGCCAAGCGGTAAGGCAAGGGACTTTGACTCCCTCATGCGTTGGTTCGAATCCAGCTACCCCAGTTCTTAGGTTACTTATTGGATAGAGGAAGCTAAAATATCCTTTGGATATTTTATTTCTTTATATCTAGGCGACGGTTGAAGCGGTGCGGTACTTAGGAAGAAATTTTATAAGTATATCAAGTATTGACTTGATTGTTGGAGGATTTTTTAGATGAACGAATTTGAAGATTTGCTAAACAGCGTTAGCCAAGTTGAGCCAGGCGATGTTGTGACAGCTGAAGTATTGACTGTTGATGCTGGACAAGCTAACGTAGCAATCTCTGGAACTGGTGTTGAAGGTGTCTTGACTCTTCGTGAATTGACCAACGATCGTGACGCAGACATTCACGAATTGGTTAAACCAGGTGAAACACTTGAGTTGCTTGTACTTCGTCAAGTTGTAGGTAAAGACACTGATACTGTTACCTACCTTGTATCTAAAAAACGTCTTGAAGCACGCAAAGCTTGGGATAAATTGGTTGGACGTGAAGAAGAAGTTGTCACTGTTAAAGGTACCCGCGCAGTTAAGGGTGGTTTGGCAGTTGAGTTTGAAGGACTTCGTGGTTTCATCCCAGCATCTATGCTTGATACTCGCTTTGTTCGTAACACTGAGCGTTTTGTAGGTCAAGAATTTGATGCCAAAATTAAAGAAGTGGATCCAAAAGAAAACCGCTTTATCCTTTCACGTCGTGAAGTTGTAGAAGCTGAAACAGCTGCAGCTCGTGCAGAAGTATTTGGTAAACTTTCTGTAGGTGATGTTGTAACTGGTAAAGTTGCTCGTATCACTAACTTTGGTGCCTTCATCGACCTTGGTGGTGTAGACGGATTGGTTCACTTGACTGAATTGTCACATGAGCGTAACGTATCACCTAAATCTGTTGTAACAGTTGGTGAAGAAATCGACGTTAAAGTTTTGGACTTGAACGAAGAAGAAGGACGTGTTTCCCTATCTCTTAAAGCTACAGTTCCTGGACCTTGGGACGGTGTTGAGCAAAAATTGGCTAAGGGTGACGTTATCGAAGGAACTGTTAAACGTTTGACTGACTTCGGTGCCTTTGTTGAAGTATTGCCAGGTATCGATGGCTTGGTTCACATTTCTCAAATTTCACACAAACGTGTTGAAAATCCAAAAGATGCACTTCAAGTAGGTCAAGTGGTTAACGTGAAAGTTCTTGATGTGAACGCAGCTGACGAGCGTGTATCTCTTTCTATCAAAGCTCTTGAAGAGCGTCCAGCACAAGCTGAAGGACAAGAAGAAAAACGCGCTTCACGCCCACGCCGTCCACGTCGTCAAGAAAAACGTGACTTCGAATTGCCAGAAACACAAACTGGTTTCTCAATGGCAGATCTTTTCGGAGATATCGAACTTTAATCAAAAACGAAAGACAAATCTCATAGTGGGATTTGTCTTTTTTAGTTTTTGAAAAGTCGGTTCTAGACTGTGCTGCCATTCAGAACGTTTTCATAACCTTTCAGAACATGAGAGTTTGAATGGGTTCTTTTTCCTGTATTCTTAGAGGGTTGGATTTGGAGATTGTTATGCCAAATTTCTTCGAATAATAAGATGAAAGGGAAATGTTTACGTGGCGTTATGAATATTTTTGTTTATGAAGAGCTTTGTCGAGATCATTTTTGGTGGGAAGACTTGCTGCAACATGTTTTGGTGACAATTGGTGTGGAGCTGGAGCAGTTAGAGATTCGGACCACCAGTGCGGGTTTATTGGATGCTTGGTCAAGAAGGGGGAGGCATCAGGTCTTTATTCTGGTTCTTCATGGAGAGTCTTCTTGTCGAACTTTTTTTGATTTGGTGGTTCAAATTCGGAAGCGGGATGCCCTAGCTTCGATTATTATTGTGGCAGATTCTTTGTTGTTTATGGAAGAAGTTTTTAGAAGTCAGGTTGGTGTTTTGGATTATATTTTGCGGGATTTGCCTCCTATCCGCTTTCATCAACGACTAGCCACTGTGCTGTTGCAGATTCATAGCTATTTTATTCAGGATACGCCTAAGGAGTTGATTTTAATCCGGAATTCGCAGGTACAAATTCAGATACCGGTGCGGAAGGTCTTTTATATTGAACGAAGTTTCCGAGCTCACTATATCTCAATTGTTACCAGTGATGAAGAAGTGTCGGTTATTGCAAATTTACAGGATGTCAAAGCCACAAGCCCTTTTCTTTTTAGCTGTCACCGGTCCTTTTTGGTCAACCCTTTTAATATTCGGCGGGTTGATCGGCAGCTACGATTAGCGCTGTTTCCTAAGGGTTATTCCTGCCCGATTTCCAGAAACCGGATGATGGAATTATTAAATCTAATCCACTTTCAATGCCAGGCTTGCTCACGGGATGATAAAAGGACTTAACGCTATTGGCTAAGTCCTTTCAGTTTTGGTTATTCTTCTGCCTCTTCTTGGCTGGAACTGGATGAGCTACTTGAATCGCTATCTTCCAGGAATTGTTCCGGGTGTAGGGCCTTGTATGTTGGGGAATCAAAGAGATCAATGGTGCTGGATTGACGTTGGCTAAACAAGCTGCTGGATGTTTGGCCTTTTTCTTTTTCAATTTTTAGCAGTTGATCCATGGCCTTATTGTAATTGATCTTACTTACATCTGGTTTGCCCAGGCGGTTCTCACTATAGAAGCGGAGGAGGTCCCCTGTTTGAATCATGTCTGAGATAGAGAGCTGTTTATTGGCCTTATCTCTGGCATCATCAATGGCTTTCTGGGTGGAGTCGTCAGGAGTGGTAATCTCTTCTCCAGTAGCAGTGTAGTAGGTCCGACCGGAATAGGACGTGTACTCTGGAGTTACAAAGTAGTTACTGGAGCGGAAGGCTACAATCTGCTCGTGGTCAGGTGATAAGAGATCCTGTCCAACTTGGAGGAAGTTGCTGGAATTGATTCCAAGCAGGTGTTCCAGGGTTGGTAACATATCGATTTGGCCACCATAGGTGTCGATGACAGCTCCATCTTGCATGCCGGGTACGACAACAATGTAGGGAATCCGTTGCAACATGGCATTGTCATAAGAAGACCAGGTTTCAGGATTTTTGTCTAATAGGGGAGCCAAGGATGGGTTCCGTGAATTGGAAATTCCATAGTGGTCACCATAGAGGACAATGACTGAATTTTCATATAAGCCAGTTTCTTTGAGATAGTCAAAGAAGGATTTAATGGCTGAGTCAAGGTAATTAGCTGTGGCGAAATAACCATTGATGGTTTCATCCTTGGTTTCTGCCAAGGGGAATCCTTGTTCATCGCCAATCAAGCTGGTGGTATAAGGGTAATGGTTGGAAACTGTTAAGTATTTTACATAGAAGGGTTGCTGCATATGTTCGAGGTACTTAATAGAGTCCTTGAACATGATTTTATCATTCAAGCCGTACTGGAAGGAATTTTCACTAGTGGCCTTACTCATATAGGATTGATCGAAGAAATAGTTGTAGCCCCATTGTTTGTAAGTTGTGTTTCGGTTCCAGAAACTTCCAATGTTTCCATGGAAAACAGCAGAAGTATAATCGCCAGTTTGAGCCAGAATATGCGGTGCCGCTTGCTGGGTATTGGTTCCTCCGTAGTTGACCATGAAGGATCCTTGGTTGAGTCCAAATAAGCCCGATTCAATCATGGTTTCAGCATCAGATGTTTTTCCAGCCTTAACTTGGTTGAAAATATTGGAGAAGGCGAAACTTTCGTTTGAATGATAGAGTGAGTTAATAAAAGGAGTCACTTCGTATTCTTGATTATCAGACTTGAGTTTGTAATCAATTAAAAATTGTTGGAAAGACTCCAAATGGAGATAAATCACATTCCGCCCCTTGGCAATTCCAAAGGTTGCGGGGTTCGGTGCTGCATTGTGCTCCTTGATATACTCCAAAACAGGTTCTAAATCGGTTTCGGAAGCCTTGGCCCGTTCCTTATCCGCCTGGTAGGTCTGGTTGGCACTATAACCAAAGAAGGCTGGAAGTCCCAATGCACGGACTACATAATAGTTTGAGAAGCCACGGCTCAATAGCTCCGGACGATCAACTTCGGCAAAGAACAGATTGGCCGAGAAGAGCATGGTGGATAAAGAGGTGATCGCAAAGCTAGCATTGAGGCTGAGCGGACGATCATCAAAAGTGACCTTTTTCTTCCAGAAAAGGTAAACAATAAGTGGAATATCCAACAAATAGAGCAGGTCGAATGGTCGAAAGAGCTTGGCCGCTGCATCTCCCAAACCTGCGGAAACACTGCTGGAAGCGAGCATGGTATTGAGCGTAATAAAGTCTGAGAATTCCCTGTAGTAAATAACATTGGAGAAAAGCCAGGAGAAGAGTACTAGGTACATAATGGCTAAGAGCGGGTAGTAGACTTTGGTCGGTTTGGCATAAAAAGGAAGTCCTAATAACAGGAGTCCCAGCGGTAGTGGGTTGAGAATGGCCAGGGCCAATTGGTAAAACCCTTGCATATTTCCGAGCTGAATATCCAGATTAAAATTGAGGAAATAGGCAACGATGCTTTTGAACCAGTAGAGGATTAGGAGAATAAAGACTAAGCCCAATCGACTACTCATGGTTGTTAGAAGTGTTTGTGTTAGTTTTCTCACGGAATAATTTCCTTACTTTGTCCATGTATCCATTATGGATGAGACAGTTATTTTTTGGGAATCCTCCCAATTTTGTTTCAAACTTGATTATATCACAAAATGAAAGAGGGAAACCAGAATCAAGATAAGGGTGGTTTATTTTTAAGAATCGGTTAAGTTTGCAGGCTGGAGATGGAGGAAATAGGGGATAGGACTACTCGAAAAAGAGAATTTTGTCCAATTGTTCTGTAAATTTTGTTATAATTGAAGATATGAAACAAGCAGTTCTATCAAAGAAGTGTCAACTAGAGGTTGAACGGGGAAGAATTCTTCTGAATGAGAAGGACCTAAAACCAAGGGATTTAGACAATGAGTTTGTACATTTCTACAATCAACATGGCGAGTTTTTGGCTTCAGGCTACCTTGCTAAACAAAATAAGGGTCTTGGCTGGGTTTTATCACGGGAGTCCGTGACCTGGGCGGACTTTGGGTTACAGGCTCTAGTCGCAGCTGCAAAGGAGAAGCGACAAGCCTATTTGCAGGACACAGGGACCACAGCCTTTCGGGTTTTTAACCAGGAGGGAGATGGTCTCCCGGGTCTGACGGTTGACTTGTACGGAGACCACCTGCTCTTTTCTTGGTATAACGCTTTTGTTTTCCAACAGAAAGAGGATATTATTGCTTGTTTTCAAGCGATTTATCCCGAGTGTCTGGGTGCCTATGAAAAGGTGCGCTTCCAGGGGCCTGGTTATGAAACGGCCCATCTCTATGGGGAGACGGCTCCTGATCACTTTTTGATTGCTGAAAATGGTGTCCGCTATCAGGTTTTTCTTGATGATGGCTGGATGACGGGGATTTTTTTGGACCAGCATGAGGTTCGCAAGGATCTGGCTCAGGGCTTGGCGCAGGGGCAGCGTGTGTTAAATCTCTTTTCCTATACAGCTGCCTTTTCAGTGGCAGCTATAGCTGGCGGAGCGGTTGAAACAGTTTCGGTCGACCTTGCCAAGCGCAGTCGGGAGTTGTCCCAGGCGCATTTTCAGGCAAATGGGATGGGACTTGACTCTCATGCCTTGGTGGTGATGGATACTTTTGAGTACCTGCGTTATGCGGCGCGGAAGGGTTTGACCTTTGATGTCATTATTATTGACCCTCCAAGTTTTGCCCGGAATAAAAAACAAGTCTTTTCTGTCAGCAAGGATTACCATCGTTTGGTGGAAGAGTCACTTAAAATTTTAGCTCCGCAAGGAAAAATGCTACTCAGCACAAATGCTGCTCAGTTGTCTTTGGACAAATTCAAGCAGGAGATTCAAAAAGGAATGGGGGAGACTTCTTATACAATTGAGAAGGTTTACCGTCTACCGCAGGATTTCCCAAGTTATGCCGAGGAGCCGACAAGTAATTATTTAAAAGTTATACAGATAAGGGTGGATGAATGAAGTTAGTTGTACCAATCATGCCGACCAGCCTAGAAGATGTACAGGCATTGGACACCGACCGCTTTGATTCGGTGGATATTATTGAGTGGCGGGCAGATTATAGTCCCAAGAAGGAGGATATTATCGCCCTAGCTCCAGCTATTTTTGAAAAATTTGCAGGTCGCGAAATTATTTTCACTTTGCGAACGACGCGTCAGGGTGGAAAGATGGAGTTGAGTGGACCGGAGTATGTGTCTATTCTACGGGAGATTCAGACCTTGTACCAACCAGAGTATATTGATTTTGAGTTCTATGCCTATCGTGAAGAATTTGAGCAGGTATTGGATTTTTCAAATTTGGTCTTGACCTATCATAACTATGAGGAAACTCCTGATAATTTAATGGAAATTTTATCCGAGTTGACGGCTCTGAATCCTCGAATTGTCAAGGTTGCAGTTCAGCCTCAGCATGAACAAGATGTGCTGGATCTTATGAATTATACGCGTGGTTTTAAGACCTTGAATCCAGAGCAGGAGTATGTGACGATTGCGACTGGAAAATTAGGGGTTTGGACACGGTTAACGGGTGATTTAACGGGATCTGCCTGGACTTTTGCAGCGCTGGAGACTCCAAGTGCTTCGGGGCAGTTATCCCTACATAAAACACGACAGATTCTGGAAGCCATCGATGATGCGGATTCTGAGTAGTTCGGGCTCAAGGGAGGTGACTCATGCTTGAGTTTGGAATCTTTATCAGTATCGGTATCTTGGCAGGTCTGCTAGGCTCTCTTTTGGGTTTGGGTGGTGGTATCATTTTAACGCCAATCTTGACCATTGCCCTGGGTTATGACATTAAGGTGGCGGTTGTCGTCTCCATCTTTGCAGTCCTCGGGACCAGTGCGGGATCCGCCCTGGCTTACTTGGAGGATGACTTGCTCAACCTGCGATTGGCCATGTACTTGGAGATTTTTACGACCATTGGAGCCTTTGTCGGTGCGCTTTTGTCGAGGCTGGTGCAAGGTCAATTCCTTTTTATCCTCTATGGTTTGCTGATGTTTTATCAAGCCTATACCATGTGGAAAAAAATAAGGGGTGGGGAGACCCACCATTTGCAGAGTGCTGTTCAAAAAGAGCCAAATCTCCTGCAAAAGTCCCTCAGTGGTTCTTACCAGGATTTGCAAAGTAAGACCCAGGTCGATTACCAGGCAGCCAATATTCCCCTAGGATCTTTTATCATGTTTCTCGCCGGTGTTGCTTCAGCTCTCTTGGGGATTGGAGCAGGAGCCTTTAAGGTTTTGGCGATGGATAATGTGATGGGCCTACCCCTGAAAGTGTCGTCTGCAACGGCCAATTTCATGATGGGGGTTACGGGAGTTTCTTCCGCCATCTTCTACTTTAGTCAAGGTTCGGTTGAGTTGCCCATTGTGGCACCGATTGTTCTTGGAGTCATTGCTGGTTCGACCTTGGGAAGCCGGTTGATGCCTCGAATTCCGGTTGCCTTTCTACGGGTCTTGTTTGTCTTGGTACTGTTGGTGACAGGGGTCCAAATGTTTCTCAGGGGATTAGGAGGATAAGATGCAGTCCATCAAAACGAGTATTCAAGCCTTGCTACGGATCGGTTTGGTGTTAACAGTGATTCTCTTGGCTCTGGGTAGTTTCTTACATGTCCTGGGCTTGGAGCAAGTCAGTCAGCTGACTCTCTTGCTTGGTGCTTGGACCTTGCTACTAACGCCTATCCTCCGGGTGCTGATTTCCCTGATCTTTTTCTACCAGGAAAAAGACCGCCTGTATCTGGCGATTACCCTTTTGGTTTTAGCCATTATTGGCCTGTCAATTGTCTTTGCCTAATCAAGTTTTCTTTTAGGAAACTAGTTTATGATGTATAAAAAGGAGAAAATCATATGTCTAATATTTATGATGTCGCAAATGAGTTGAATCGTCGTCTTCGTGGTTTACCTGAATACCAAGCGGTCGTTCAGGCTAAGAAAGAGATTGGCCAAAATCCGGAAGCCCAAGCTATTTTTGAGGAGTACATTCAATTTCAAAATGAATTGCAACGGATGGCGCAAATGGGGCAAGCTCCTGAAGGGGATTTCGAAGGGCGGATGCGCGAGTTCTCTGAGAAAATTCAAAGTAATGAGCTTGTATCCAATTTCTTTGCTAAGGAACAGCAATTGGGAGTTTACCTCAGTGATCTTGAGCGGATTGTGTTCGAGCCTGTTCAAGAATTGCTGCAGTAAGCTGTGAGAAGGAGGTCGTTAGGCCTCTTTTTTGCTAAATACTTTTGTTAGAGAAGCAAAAAAACCAGCCATTTTGGCTGGTTTTTGAGACTTATTTGAGACCGTATTTTTTGTTGAAACGATCCACACGTCCATCTGCTTGTGTGAACTTTTGGCGTCCAGTGTAGAATGGGTGTGAGTCTGATGAAATCTCAACACGGATCATTGGGTAAGTTTCACCTTCAAATTCAACAGTTTCGTTAGAGCTCTTTGTAGAACCGCTAAGGAACTTGTAACCAGTAGATGTGTCCATGAAGACAACAGGGCGATATTCTGGATGGATATCTTTTTTCATGATGTTAAAAAATCCTTTCTGCCATGGTCTCTTTGCGAGCCATAGATTATTACCTAGCTAGTTTACCAAATGTGATGGGCTTTGGCAAGTTTTTTTGATTTATTTCTGACTTTTTTTCAGTAAATCTTGAATTTCAGAGTAGATTTGATCATTTTCGGCTAGATTAGCGGAGTTGGCTCCGCTGGCGAGGGGATGGCCCCCTCCGTCATGCTGTTTGGCAATGTCATTGATAGGGATCCTTTTGGAGCGGAGGCGAACTCGGTAGCCGCCATCTTCTTGCTCGACAAAGACGCCCCAGCTTTGGACATCTTTAATTCGTCCAGGAGCTCCGACTACCGCAGAGGTGTCGGTTTCTTTGAGCTTGAGTTGTTTGAGGAGATCCTGCCGGATGGTCACACGCGCAGCTCCGTTTTCGTCGATTTCAAGGTTGTCATAGACATAGCCCTGGAGTTTGGCAATTTCAAGGCTGATGGTGTCCATTTGGCGAGACAGGTCGCTGAAGTCAATAGAGAATTGGCGCAGGTAGGCAGCCATTTCAAAGGTCAAACTGGAGGTTGAAGGGAAGAGGAAACGGCCGGTGTCGCCGACGATCCCCGCATAGAGTAGACGAGCGGTTTGAACGTCCATGAGAAGCTTGGCTTCACGGGAGAAGCGCGTGATCATTTCACTGGTGGATGAGGCTTGGGAATCGACCCAGGAAATATCGCCATAGGGGGCATCATCCGGGTGGTGGTCGATTTTAATCAGCTCTTTTCCGTTTTGATAGCGCTGGTCATCAATTCGTTCCCGGTTGGCGGTGTCACAGACAATAACGAGGGCGTCTTGGTAGTCCTCGTCGGCGACATAGTTCATACCGGCTAGCCAGTGGAGGTTGGGTTCGTCGTAGCCGGTTACTAGGATTTTTTTCTCGGGATAGTTGAGGAGGAGGAGGTTCTGCAGGCCAACCTGGCTACCGATAGCATCGAGGTCTGGGCGGATATGCCGGTGGATGATGATTTTCTCGTACTGGGTAATCTTTTCCAGTATTTTTTCAACAATTGCTTCCATAGTGATTCCTTTTTGCTTTTTTTCCATTTTAACATAAGGGAGGAGCAATGCAAACTTTCAGATTACTTGTGATATAATCCCGAGTTTATCAGTTTAAAAAAGACAAAGGATAGCTAACCCCTTGTGTACCAAGGAGTTTGGCCATCCTTTTTGA
>NZ_JAOBSU010000052.1:0-12029 GCF_025447695.1 Streptococcus danieliae
CATTGTTTTTTGGCAATTTCTGATGATTTTTTAGCTATTTACACGGAGTTGTTTGAGGTATGAATAATTTGGGAAAATAGTTTGAGTAATGATTTTGGCTTGGAAGTAGTATGAGGAAAAATAAAAACCACACTGTCATTTCCAATCTTGAAATGAATCAAGACGGAATGGTTACAGTGTGGTTTTGTCTTAGCTGGGTCAAGAAGAAATTACTCTTCCTCGCTCTCTGAGGAAGTCTTTTTGGGTTTCTGCTGGCTAATATTGATTCCCCAGGGAACAATATTTTCAGTTTTTTCCATAATTCGAACAACATTGCTGCGGTGGCGCACCAAAATTAAGAGCGAGATGCCAATAATGGTTAAGGTGAAGGCTGTATCGGATTGAGGAATGAGGAAATGAATGGCAGGGAAAATCAGCACACCGAGAATGGCTGAGATGGCCGCAGCCATGCTGGATAGGGAAATCATGCTGAAGAGGTAGAGGATGCCAAAGAAAATAATGGCGAGGTAGATAAAGAAGCCAAAGGAGTAGGCGAAAACAGCTCCAGCACTGGTCGCCACGGCTTTTCCGCCCTTAAATTGGGCAAACACTGGAAAAACGTGGCCTAAAACGGCTGCCAGACCGAATAAAATAGGGGAAACAGGGAGTCCTAGGAGCATGGGCAAGTAGGTTGCGAGCGCCCCTTTAAAAAAATCCACCAAAAAGGTAATGATCCCCGCCTGTTTACCTAGCACGCGGAAGGTATTGGTGGTCCCGGTATTACCAGATCCTTCGGTTCGTAGATCAATGTTAAAAAAGTATTGGCCAATCCAAAGCCCTGTCGGTATGGAGCCTAGCAGGTAGGCGATAAGAAAGCAAAAGATAATCATAAAAATAGTATAGCACAGTTGGGCAGGAGGCAGGCAAAAAAGATGATTCAAATGAAGACTTTTATACTGTCTAAAAATCTCAAGCAGACCATGCACATCCTTTCAAATAGAGGTTCGCTTTTGAAGTGAAAGGAGCATCGCCTAGCTCCGGTTCGTATTTTGGGGTATTTCTGAAAAGCGGAAGGGTTTAGCTTCTCTATTGTGCTTTAGAACAGCCTTATTTGCAATTCTAGGAAAAATTGGTAAGATAGAAAGTACTGAAAACAAGGAGGACACTATGGCAAAAAAAGAGGTCAGTTTGACAGCCTATAATGATGATGCCATTCAGGTCTTAGAAGGCTTGGACGCTGTTCGCAAGCGTCCAGGGATGTATATCGGTTCAACCGATGGCGTGGGCTTGCACCACCTAGTCTGGGAGATTGTTGACAATGCAGTGGATGAGGCCCTGTCTGGTTTCGGAGACCGCATTGATGTACGAATCCACGAGGATGGCTCCATTTCTGTTGCGGACCAGGGGCGGGGGATGCCTGTCGGGATGCACGCCATGGGCAAGCCAACGGTTGAAGTCATTTTTACAGTGCTCCATGCTGGTGGTAAATTTGGCCAGGGTGGTTATAAGACTTCTGGGGGTCTTCACGGGGTTGGTTCATCGGTTGTTAATGCCCTCTCGCTGTGGTTGGAGGTTGAGATTACCCGTGACGGGGCGGTGTACCGCCAGCGGTTTGAAGAGGGTGGGACACCTGTAACGGGGCTTATGAAGATTGGTAAGGCTCCCAAGTCCCAATCCGGGACCAAGGTACACTTTATGCCGGATTCAGCTATCTTCTCGACCACTCAGTTTAAGTTTGGCACCATTGCCGATCGTTTGAATGAGTCAGCCTTTTTGCTCAAGGATGTCACCTTAAGCCTGGAGGATGATCGGACTGGGGATGCCGTTTCTTTCCATTACGAGAATGGGGTCCAAGACTTTGTGGCTTATCTCAACGAAGGGAAGGAAGTCTTGACGCCGATTTTGGATTTTAAAGGAGAAGATCAAGGCTTCCAAGTTGAGGTCGCGCTCCAATATAATGATGGTTATTCCGACCATATTTTATCCTTTGTGAACAATGTTCGTACCAAGGATGGGGGAACCCATGAGACCGGCCTCAAGACGGCCCTGACCAAGGCCATGAATGACTATGCAAGGAAGACAGGCCTCCTCAAGGAGAAGGAGAAGAACCTCGATGGTTCCGACTACCGCGAGGGCCTGACGGCAGTGCTGTCCCTGCTGGTGCCCGAAGAGCACTTGCAGTTTGAAGGGCAAACCAAGGATAAGCTGGGGAGCCCTCTGGCTCGGCCTTTTGTGGAAGGGGTCATGAGTGAGCAATTAACCTATTTTCTAATGGAAAATGGGGAATTGGCCGCCAACTTGATTCGCAAGGCCATCCGCGCGCGTGACGCTCGGGAGGCGGCAAGAAAGGCGCGTGATGCCAGCCGGTCTGGTAAGAAGAAAAAGGACAAGGGTCTCCTATCAGGCAAGTTAACCCCTGCCCAATCCAAGAATGCTGCCAAGAATGAGCTCTTCCTGGTCGAAGGGGACTCTGCCGGCGGTTCAGCCAAGCAAGGCCGGGATCGGAAATTCCAGGCCATCCTGCCCCTACGTGGGAAGGTCATCAATACAGCCAAGGCCAAGATGACCGATATTTTGAAAAATGAAGAAATCAACACCATGATTTATACCATCGGTGCAGGAGTCGGGGCAGACTTTAATCTAGATGATGCCAACTACGATAAGGTCATTATTATGACCGATGCGGACACAGACGGTGCCCACATTCAAACCCTTCTCTTGACCTTCTTCTACCGTTACATGCGTCCACTCGTCGAAGCCGGTCGCGTCTACATCGCCCTCCCACCCCTCTATAAGATGTCTAAGGGTCGCGGCAAAAAAGAAGAAATCGCTTACGCCTGGACCGACCAGGAACTAACAGCCCTCCGGCAAAGCTTCGGTAAAGGCGCCACCGTCCAACGCTACAAAGGACTAGGGGAAATGAACGCCGACCAGCTCTGGGAAACCACCATGGACCCAGACACCCGCACCCTGATTCGGGTCTCCATCGATGATGTCGCCCGCGCAGAACGGCGCGTGTCCACCCTCATGGGGGACAAGGTCGAACCTCGCCGCAAGTGGATTGAAGAGAATGTGACTTTTACCTTGGAAGAATCAACAGTCTTTTAAAAGGAACGGTTCCTAGTGAGGGAGGACAGAAATGGTTTTAGCCAATAAGTTAGGAATTGACAATGCTGCCGAGCTGGCTCGCAAAGAAGAAGAATTAAGCAAGAAAAAAGCGGTCCAACTCTTTGAGAGTGGCCAGCTGTTTGCCTTAGAAGTCGGTAGCTTCAAGGGTCTGACTCAGATTCATGAGCTTCTTTTTGAAGAAATCTATGATTTTGCTGGAAAAATTCGGGATGTGAATATGACCAAGGATGATTTTCAGTTTGCCCCCCGTATTTTCTTAGAACAATCGCTCCTTTATATCGATAAGCTTCCCCATCAAACCTTTGATGAAATTATTGATAAGTATGCCGATATGAATGTGGCTCATCCCTTTCGTGAAGGAAATGGCAGAAGTATGCGCATTTGGTTGGACTGTATGCTTCGGGCTAGTCTGGGACAGGTGGTTGACTGGAATGCGGTCGATAAGGATGCCTATTTCAACGCTATGGTCAGAAGTCATGTCTCAACCGGAGAACTTAAGTACCTCCTGCTCCAGGCTTTAACAGACGACCTTGGCAAGGTAACTTTTTTCAAAGGGCTGGATCATTCTTATTATTATGAGGGCTATAACTACTACCAAGCAGAAATGTTTACAGGAATAGGGGATGAAGGCAGGGAGTGATTGGACTTCTCTGAGTTTGAGGAACAAACGAAGAGATCGATCGATTGCGAGCTCCTTTTGTGCTAGCAATTAAAAAAGAGGCTTAACATTGGTTTTGACCTCGCCTAAGAAATAAGAAAGGATTGTGTTGGTTAGTTGATCTAACTGAACACGGGACGTTGTTTCTACGAAAAATTTTCGCAAGTGAACTGTCCCTTTGTATCTTAATTTATGTCAAACATTCAAACCATGTCCCTTGAGGACATTATGGGAGAGCGCTTTGGGCGTTACTCCAAATATGTAATTCAGGATCGGGCCCTGCCGGATGTTCGGGATGGCTTGAAGCCGGTCCAGCGCCGAATTCTTTATTCGATGAATAAGGATGGCAATACGTTTGAGAAGGGCTATCGGAAGTCGGCCAAGGCTGTGGGGAATATCATGGGGAATTTCCACCCTCATGGAGACAGTTCGATCTATGATGCCATGGTGCGGATGAGCCAGGATTGGAAGAATCGGGAGATCTTGGTGGAGATGCACGGGAACAATGGTTCCATGGATGGGGATCCACCGGCGGCGATGCGGTACACCGAGTCCCGTTTGTCAGAGATTTCCGATTATCTCTTGTTGGATATCGACAAGGAGACTGTGCCTTTTGCTTGGAATTTTGATGATACGGAAAAAGAGCCAACGGTTTTACCCGCCGCCTTCCCCAATCTGCTGGTTAATGGGGCGACTGGAATATCGGCCGGCTATGCGACCGATATTCCTCCGCACAATTTGGCGGAAGTGATTGATGCCACCATCTATTTGATTGATCATCCCAATGCCAAGCTGGATAAGTTGATGAGCTTCCTGCCTGGGCCGGATTTCCCGACGGGCGGGATTGTTCAAGGCAAGGATGAGATCCGTAAGGCTTATGAGACCGGTAAGGGCCGGGTGGTTGTTCGTGCCAGAACAGCGATTGAGTCCCTCAAGGGGGGGAAGCAACAGATTGTGGTGACAGAGTTGCCCTATGAGGTCAACAAGGCTAGTCTCGTTAAGAAGATTGACGATATTCGGGTGGCTAATAAGGTTGCTGGGATTGCGGAGGTTCGGGATGAAAGTGACCGGACTGGTTTGCGGATTGCGATTGAGTTGAAGAAGGACGCCAAGGCTGACTTGATTCTGAACTACCTGTTTAAATACAGTGACCTGCAAATCAACTATAACTTTAACATGGTGGCGATTGATCACTCAACACCAAGGCAGGTTGGTCTCCACCGGATTCTGATTAGCTATATTCAACACCGTCAAGAAGTGATTTTGGCCCGCAGTCGTTTTGAAAAAGCTAAGGCGGAAAAACGGCTGCATATTGTTGAAGGCTTGATCCGAGTGGTGTCCATCTTGGATGAGGTCATTGCCCTGATTCGCCAATCGGAAAATAAGGCGGATGCTAAGAAGAACTTGGAAGCGACCTATGACTTCACGCCGGAGCAGGCGGAAGCGATTGTCACCTTGCAACTCTATCGCCTGACCAATACGGACGTTCAAATCCTCCTTGCTGAGCAAGCCGAGCTGGAAGAAACGATCCAGACCCTGCAAGCCATTATTGGCGATGAGGCTACCCTCTTTAACCTCATGAAAAAGGAATTGCGCCAGGTCAAGAAGACCTTTGCCAATCCCCGTTTATCAGAATTACAGGACCAGGCTCAGACGATTGAGATTGATAGTGCCAGCCTGATTGTGGCGGAAGATACCTATGTGTCAGTGACAAAGGCTGGCTACATCAAGCGGACCAGTCCTCGTTCCTTCTCTGCTTCCAATCTGGAAGAGATGGGCAAGCGGGAGGACGACCATTTGATCCTGTTGGCAGCCTGTCAAACAACCCAGCACCTCTTCCTTTTCACCAATAAGGGAAATGTCATCTACCGTCCAGTCCATGAGCTAACCGATATTCGATGGAAGGACTTGGGGGAGCATCTGAGCCAGTCGATCAGTAATTTTGGCCAGGAAGAAGAGGTTGTGTTTGCACAAGTGGTGTCCGACTTTGAGGTAGGGGCCTATGTGGTGGCCAGCCGGTCAGGTCAAATCAAACGCCTGGCGCTGGCGGATCTCAAACCTTGGCGGACCTACAAGTCTAAGGCAACGGTCTATATGAAGTTGAAGGGGGCGGATGATCAGGTGATCACGGTGGCCCCAATTGGCCAAGAGTCGATCCTGGCGATCAGTCACCTGGGTTATGCCCTGCATTTTGCGGGTGAGGATGTGCCACAGGTTGGAGCCAAGGCGGCCGGGGTTAAGGCCATGAACTTGAAGGCGGACGATTGGCTGGTGGCTACCTTCCCAGTGACTTCTGAGACCTTCTACCTCTTGACACAACGCGGTGCCATCAAGGCCAATCGCCTTGATGATTTCCCACTGGCTGGTCGTGCCGGCCGCGGCTTGCAAATCTTGAAGGAATTGAAAAAAGCACCGCACCGGGTTTTCATGGCGGGAGCTATTGCCGCCGATAGCGCAGGCGTCTTGGAAGTTTTGGACCAAGCCGGCCGTGCTTATTCAGTTGAGTTGGACCAGCTACGTCTCATGGAGCGGACCTCTAATGGTAGCTTTATCGACGAGCAGCTATCCGAAGCTGGTTTAGCAGAAGCCTATCTGAAAGTAGAAGTAGGAACTGATAAATAGTTTCTGAATTTAAAAATGCATCAAATCAAGTGGGAGAAAGTCCCGTGATTTGATGCATTTTGTTTTATAAAAGAAAAGATGACCTATTTTCCTAAACAGAATTGGGAGAAGAGTTGGGTAATCAGTTCATCAGGAGCAGCGTCTCCGGTAATCTCTCCTAGAATTTCCCAGGTACGGGTGAGGTCAACCTGGAGCAGGTCAACCGGCATTCCGAGAGCTAGGCCTTCGTTGACTGCCTGCAGGCTCGCTAGGGCTTTTTCAATTAGACTGATGTGCCGTGAATTAGACAGGTAGGTGGCATCCTGTTCCACTAAACCAGCATTTTCAAAGAAGAGCTGGTTGATCCGTTCTTCAATGGCTTCAAGATTGTCTTGTTTTAAAACCGAGATAGGGATGGCATCAGCAGGCAACTGATCTTTTTCAATCTGGCTTTCCAAGTCGGTTTTATTGAGAAGGACAATTCGATTCATATCCTGGGTCAACTCCAAGAGTTGCCGATCTTGATCCATCAAGGTCTGGCTAGAGTTTAAAACGAGGAGAACCAGGTCAGCCTCTTGCAAGGCCTTGCGGGATCGTTCCACACCAATCTGTTCCACGATATCTTCTGTTTCGCGAATCCCAGCTGTGTCAATCAGTTTGAGTGGAATCCCCTGGATGTTGACATATTCCTCGATGACATCCCGAGTGGTCCCGGCAATGTCCGTAACGATGGCCTTATCTTCTCTTAGAAGACTGTTAAGCAGACTGGATTTCCCAACGTTGGGCCGACCGATAATGGCAGTGGTAATTCCTTCTCGTAGAATTTTACCCCGGCGTGCCGTCTGAAGCAGTGAAGATAACAACTGTTCAAAGTCAGCTGTTTTTTCCCGCAAGAGCTGGGTTGTCATTTCCTCGACATCATCGTATTCAGGATAATCAATGTTCACCTCAACCTGGGCTAGCGTATTGAGAATTTCCTGGCGCGTGTCATTGATCAATTGCGAGAGGGAGCCATCCAATTGTTTAACCGCGATATTCATGGCCTTATCGGTTTTGGCACGGATTAAATCCATAATCGCTTCGGCTTGTGTCAGGTCGACCCTGCCATTTAAAAAAGCGCGTTTGGTGAATTCACCCGGTTCAGCCAAACGTGCCCCTTGCCGGATGAGGAGCTGGAGAATCTCGTTGGTGACAGCCACCCCTCCATGTGTGTTAATTTCAACCACATTTTCACGAGTAAAGGTCTTAGGGGCCAGCATAATTCCCACCATAACCTCGTCCAAAATCTCATCCTTATCGGGATCGATGATATGGCCGTAATTAAGAGTGTGGCTTTCTACCTGGTCCAGATTTTTCCCCTTAAACACTTTTTTCAAAATGGTTAAACTATCGGACCCTGAAAGTCGGACAATTCCGATAGCCCCTTCCCCTAAGGGAGTTGAAATAGCAGTAATGGTATCGAATTCTTTAGTAATCATAGTATCTTTCTAAATCCTTGTTTTAAAGGCTTTGTTTGGTATATTGACCCAAATCTGCCCCAAAAAGTTTTTTTATCTTTTGGTAATCCTCAATTTCTCTCTCTCTCAAAAGGTGAGAGTAAGTGTTCAGTGTAATTGTTGGGTCTTTGTGACCAATCAATTTAGAGATAGTCAGAACCTCAATTCCGCTTGAAAGTAAATAACTGACGTATGTATGTCTCAACGAATGTACATGGACAGTTCTGCCTACTAAGGATTTTATCCGTTTATTGAGAAAAGCGTGAGCGTCTGAAGTAAATAGGCGATTATGTTCATTTTGCTTCCAGTAGCCTTGTTTGTATTCACGCAGTAATTTAATTGTATCATCATCGATTGGAATAGTCCGTATTGATTGATCGTTTTTTGTCTTTGCGAACTTATCGCGAGTATAAATATCCCAAGTCTTATTGATATTCAACTCACCTTTTTCGAAGTCAACATCATCCCAGGTCAATCCCAAGCTTTCTCCTACACGCATTCCAGTTACCGCCAAAAGATAAAGTTGTAGGTTTCGGAGTTTAAAGGGATTGTTCTTAGTCTCTTCAATAAGCAGTTTATATTCTGATTCCGATAAAAATTTTTCATTTAAATTTTTAGGAGGGACAGAAGAATGGACTTTAGCAACTTCTGCAAAATTGACAGAGATAATTCTATCCATAACCGCATATTTTGCACACGATCTGTATTTGGAATTTAGTAGCCGAAGTGTACCTTTTCGATAATGCTTTCCCATTTCATTCAGTGTTTCTTGATATATGGACGGGGTGAGCGATTTCAATTGTATGTTTCCGAAATATTTTAGAATAGCAGCATGCGCCGTTTGGTAGTGCTTAATTGTCCCAGTAGAAATATGGGGTTGTTTATGTATCAGATACCACTTTTTGAAGTAATCCGCAAAGGTAATCTCTTTTTCAATCCGTAAACCTGGTTCTAATTCAAGTTCCGCTTCGGATGCAGCGCGAACAGCTTCGCTTTTTGTTCGAAAACCAGACTTAGATTTCTGCTTGTATTTCCCATCGGGAGTCTTGTAGGAGATGCGATATTCCCATCCGTTAGTTCGTTTTCGAAAATAAGCCATCTTTCACCTCATTTATGATAAAATGGGTATAAGAAAAAGCCGTAAGGCTAATTCTCATACAATCGTTTTACTCCTCACACTGTGCTTGCCGGCGAAAGTGTGGGGAGTTTTTATTTAGCTAGATTGAGAGTTAATTGTTTTTTGTCTGCAAAATTTAAGACTTCTATTCCGTACTGATGAAGAGCAACCAAGTGATCTTCTTTTAGATTCTTGAATCCTTCATCACTGACAATAATATATAATTCTTCCTTATCTCCGTATTCTCTTTGTCTAAATTCAGATGTGTCCAACCAACTAGCTAAAATTGTATCTACTTGTTGTTTGGTAATATTATTATGCACCCTGGCAATTTTAGATTTTCCCTTACTCATGAAAACAAAATTAAACTTATGTTCTAAACGAGATTTTCCAGCAATAGAAAAAGCAGGAAACACAGTGTATTTCTCGTTATCCATAAAATAGTTCTTCACATCGTCTAAAAACTGAGACCTAACATTTGCGGGACTTGATTGAACAAAATCATATACATTTACCAGGAGCTGCGTCATATCATGGATTGTTTGTCCTAAATTGGTACGACTAGTATTTCTTTCGATAGCCCCACTATTAAAATCAAAACCATTATACCTAAGAAGTGAATTAAAGAGCTCTTTGCGTCGTCCACTTTTTGTGACGTTGATACCATTTATAGATAAGTTCCAAATAGTATAGGATTCATCTGTTACGGTAAAGAGTTTGCCATCACTTTTAACAGAAAAACCAATCGCTTCTCCGAAAGAATCAACAAATGGAGTGATAACTTCTATATGACTTTCTGATATTTCATTAAACGCAGCTGTTGTGTTAATAAAATCTAAATATGACTGTTTTATTTCGAGAGCATCCATTAAATATCCCCCTTTTCTTTACTTAGATTATAGCAAGCCATCTTGGATTTTGAAAGAGACCTTATCACGCTCAGTAATATTAGCAAAATCAATTAACTCTTCAAATGTACGTAAAAAATCATCTGAGTTTGAAATTTTGTCATAGGGTAGGGGGAATGCACGATAATGAGTTGTCTCATCACTTTTTTGATAATATTCATCAGCAGAAAAAATATTGATTCTATTACCCCGTACTATTGTTCCATCAGCATTTTTATGAAACTTATTGTTTAAGTTAATTCTAAATAGAGTGTAATTATATCTCGTCTCTCTAAAATTAAATACTTTGTTATGTTCATTATAAAAATAATCTAAAATGAACCGATTATTGTTTTCACCGACGATATCGATTCTTCCATTTGTGTTATTAGTTAAAGTAACATCGTGTCGGGAAGCAAATACTTTCATAATATTTAGTAATTCATCAGCTTGTTCATCAGTTAGTAACAATTCTTTCATAATTTATTTCTCTAGCCAGCTTTTAGTGTGGATCAGTAGTTGCACATTGGTTATCTAAATTGAAATAGGTTGGAAACTACCAATGATTTTTCCGATGATCCGTGGGTCTTCGTCGTAAGGGGCAAACTTATCTTTATATTTTGAGTTTAGAGAAATAAGACGGAGGCCATCTTTTTCACGTTTGACTTTTTTGATATAGGTTTGTCCATCCCATTCAACAGCATAGATGGCACCGTCGTAATCGAATCCAGTATCTTTAATGAGTGCGACCTCACCATTTAAGAAACGAGGTTCCATGGAATCACCAAAAATCCAAGAGGCAAAATCATGGTCGATTTCTTCATCGTAGTAGACTTCGTCGTAATTCCAGTCGTTGAAATAAGATTCTCCGGTTCCAGCTGAAAGCTTTTCATAGACATGGTATTTGAAGAGTTTTTTCTTTATTGAGACCACTTTATCGCTACTGTATTCAGCAGATTCTTCTTGGACGGTATTCTGTTCTTCTAGCAGTTCATTTCCGTAACTAACCCACTTGCCATGGTTCTCCGTATTAAGTTCAGAATTGAGTTTACTGACGGAAGAGGGGATTTCTTGGGGAGTTGATTCTTCATCTTTAAATGTAGAATCGATATCGGATTTTTTTACTCCAAAATAATCAGCGATTTTTTGTATAACTCCGAAAGAAGGGGCACTTCTTAACTTCATATAATCAGTCATAGTACTTGCGGTAATCCCCACTTCTTTTGATAGCTCCTTTTGAGTTATACCTTTTAGCTTTCTATAGTAGGTTATGTTATCGGCTATTATTTGCATCCTGATTTTGTCATCCATAATAATTACTTCCCTTTTTGTTTCTACAATAATTATACTTAAATTTTGATAGTTTATCAATCAAAAATACGAAAAAAACTTATTTTTTTGATAATTCAGCTTGACAGTACGAAATTTTCGTAGTATACTATAATCAAGGTCAGGGAATGACCTAGCAAAAAGAAAGGAGGTACAGGGCATGGAGTCAAGGCTAAATAAAAAGCCTAAGCACAAGGAACTAGCTTTCGAAATCAGTTTCCTAGGGCTTAAGCTCAAATTCAAATTCTTAATCAAGTGGTAACTTGGTTAAGAGGGAGGCGAAAGCCTCCTCCCCTTAGGGGGATATATTTAGTCTAACACATAGCTTGTACCTCCGCAAGAAAAAGGAGAGTAATAATGGACTGGAAAAAAGTTTTAATTGGTAGTTTTGAGAAATCTCAGATGGTTTCTGATGGAGTAGACAAAACTAAGATTTCCATTAAAGGTGGATTGATTCCAAGCGTATTGATTCTTGGAGCAATTGCTTACGGTGTTTATCGGTCAGTGTTTGGGTGAGGACAAAATACGATGGTGATCATTAGTAATATCTTAGTATCAGCATTCACATCATTGACAGTTAGTATATGGTTTGGAAAGAAACTAATTGCTAAAACTGTTGAGATTATGGATAAAATGGATGCTGAAAATCAAGAATCCAATAAAGCGATGCAAGACGCTATATTAAGTGAGATACGTCGATTGAAACAGATTCGGTAGGAGGTCAATATGAACGAACTAGAAAAAACAGCCCTTAACGAAATTCTAAGGACTGTAACATATATTGCTGAGAAGGTGGATGAGATTGATTCTAAGATTTCTTCGGGCGGTTCAGA
>NZ_JAOBSU010000053.1:0-11877 GCF_025447695.1 Streptococcus danieliae
ATTGCTTTTTTTTGCACTCTGAATTACAAAAAAAGTTGCATGGAGAGCAAGCTTTCCACACAACTTATTATAGAACCTTTTTTGTGTGCTTATAATCCGTAGAGGTAGTCGTCGTCTTCCATAGCTTCAACTTCTCCAAGGAGGTAGCCGTTTCCGACTTGGCTGAAGAAGTCGTGGTTGGAGGTTCCCGTGGAGATTCCGTTCATGATGATTGGATTGACATCATCAGCGGTATCTGGGAAAAGGGGATCATGACCTAGGTTCATGAGCGCCTTATTGGCATTGTAGCGGAGGAAGACAAGGACTTCCTCTGTCCAACCGACGGTATCGTAAAGGGAGCGGGTATAGGCCTCTTCGTTTTCATAGAGGGTATAGAGGAGGTCATACATCCAGTTTTTGAGATTTTCTTGTTCCTCTTCGGCTAGTTCTTTAAAACCGAGTTGGAATTTGTAACCGATGTAGGTGCCGTGAACGGACTCATCTCGGATAATGAGTTTGATAATTTCAGCGACATTGGCTAGTTTGTTATTCCCCAAGTAGTAGAGGGGAGTGAAAAATCCTGAATAGAAGAGGAAAGTTTCCAAGAAAACGCTGGCGACTTTTTTCTCAAGTGCTGTTCCGTTTTCATAAATTTCATTGATGATTTGGGCTTTCTTTTGCAGGTGAGGATTGGTATTGGTCCAGTCAAAGATTGCCTCAATTTCTGCCTTGGTGTTTAAGGTTGAGAAGATGGACGAGTAAGATTTGGCATGGACGGATTCCATAAATTGGATGTTGTTGTAGACGGCTTCTTCATGCGGAGTCCGGATATCGCGGCGGAGAGCCTCGATCCCGGTTTCAGACTGCATAGTATCCAGAAGGGTTAGTCCGCCAAAGACCTTGCCGACTAGGTCCTTTTCTTGGCTAGACAATTTTCGCCAGTCATCCAAGTCGTTGGAGAGGGGGATTCGAGTATCCAACCAGAATTGCTCGGTTAATTTTTCCCAAGTTGACTTGTCGATGACATCTTCGATGTTGTTCCAGTTTATGGCTTCGTAATAGGTTTGCATGGATGCTCCTTTGGAAGTGGTAATGAGGAGGGGGACCTGCTCATTGTTGATAATATTTTTTAGATCACACAGCTTTCACATTGGCTAGCACCGACTTCAGCGCCATCGTCGGTGAAGGTGCGGATGTAGTAGATGGATTTGATGCCCTTGTTGAAGGCGTAGTTTCGGAGGATTGATAAATCCCGAGTGGTCTGTTTGGTCTCTTTTTTCCATTCGTAGGTCCCTTTTGGAATATCACTACGAAGGAAGAGGGTGAGGGAGAGTCCTTGGTCAACGTGCTCTGTAGCAGCTGCGTAGACATCAATGACCTTGCGCATATCCATGTCGTAGGCGCTGGTGTAATAGGGAATCGTATCGGTTGAGAGTCCTGCAGCTGGGTAGTAGATTTTCCCGATTTTCTTCTCTTGGCGCTCTTCAACTCGTTGGGTGATGGGGTGGATGGAAGCAGAGACGTCGTTGATGTAGGAGATGGAGCCGTTAGGAGCTACAGCCAAGCGGTTTTGATGGTAAAGTCCATCTTTCATGACAGCCTCCTTGAGGGCTTGCCAATCTTCTTTGCTTGGGATGAAAATATCCTTGAAGAGCTCTTTTACCCGCTCCAATTTTGGTTGGTAGTCCTTTTCCAAGTATTTGTCGAAGTAGGAGCCGTCCGCATATTTTGATTTTTCAAAATGCGTAAAGACTTGCCCGCGTTCACGCGCAATTTGATTGGATTCGACCAAAGTCCAATAGTTCATCAAAAGGAAATAGATATTGGTGAATTCCAAGGATTCCTCTGATCCATAATGGATGTGGTTTTGAGCCAGGTAGGAGTGAAGTCCCATCGCACCAAGGCCGAAGGTGTGGGCCTGGCGGTTACCGTTAACGACAGATGGCACAGCTTCGATATTGGAAGAGTCTGTGACGAAGGTCAGAGCACGGGTCATGGTCCGAATGGATTGGCCAAAATCAGGAGAGGTCATCATATTGACGACATTGGTAGAGCCTAGGTTGCAGGAAACGTCAGTTCCAAGATGCACGTAGTTTTGGGCATCGTCAATGAAACTTGGCTCTTGTACTTGAAGGATTTCTGAGCAGAGGTTACTCATGACGATTTTTCCATCAACAGGGTTGACCCGGTTGGCGGTATCGATATTGATCACGTAAGGATAACCGGACTCTTGCTGGAGTTTGGAAATTTCAGTTTCCAAGTCCCGGGCCTTGATTTTGGTTTTGCGGATACGGGGATTAGCGACGAGTTCGTCGTATTTTTCAGTAATGTCGATGTAGCTGAAGGGAAGACCGTACTCTCGTTCGACAGAATAGGGACTGAAGAGGTACATGTCTTCGTTTTTCCGTGCCAGTTCGTAGAATTTATCTGGAACTGTGATTCCCAGAGATAGGGTTTTGACACGAATTTTCTCATCCGCATTTTCTTTTTTAGTGGATAGGAATTGCAAAATATCTGGGTGGAAAACATTGAGGTATACAGCGCCTGCACCCTGGCGTTGGCCTAGTTGGTTGGAGTAGGAGAAACTATCCTCAAACAATTTCATGACTGGTACAACACCGGATGCAGCCCCTTCATAGCCCTTGATTGGAGCACCTGCTTCCCGAAGGTTGCTCAAGGAGATACCGACACCACCACCAATCCGAGAAAGTTGCAGAGCGGAGTTGATGGAACGTCCGATAGAGTTCATATCATCCGTTACTTGGATCAAGAAACAAGAAACCAATTCTCCCCGGCGAGCACGACCAGCGTTTAAGAAACTTGGTGTAGCTGGCTGGTACCGTTGGTGGATAATTTCATTAGCAATGTTTTTGGCAATTTCTTCATTCCCGTCGGCAAAATAGAGGGCATTGAAGAGTACCCGTTCTTCCATACCTTCTAGGTATTCGTTGCCATCATTTGTTTTCAAGGCATACTGGTTGTAGAATTTGTAGGCTGCCATGAAAGATTTAAATTGGAATTTTTGATCCAAGATAAACTGATATAGTTCTTCAATGAAAGCTGGTTGGTACTTCTGGATAAAGGCTGATTCCAAATAGTTTTCCTGGATCAAGTAGTTAATTTTTTCCGTAATAGAAGCAAATGCTTTGGTGTTTGGAATTACATTTTCTCTAAAGAAGGCTTCCAAGGCTTCCTTATCTTTATGGAGCATGATTTGTCCATTGATTGGTCGGTTGATTTCATTGTTTAAACGAAAATAAGAGACATTTTCTAAATCTTTAAGACCCATGTGGGATCTCCTTTCAAGTGCTGTATTCAAAATGAGGAGGCAGGGGTCTAAACCCTGCCTCACGCGATCCATTAAGCTAGTTGTTTTAGTAGACTAGGCTGGAAGCCAGCGAAGTTTCCTTTTGGGGAAACAATAACTGGAGCTGCTGCGAAGCCCATTTCTTTGACTGTTTCAATGTATTCAGGTTCAAGATCGAGATTGATTTCTTTATAAGATACACGATTTTCGTCTAAGAATTTTTTAGTCATGCGGCATTGCATACAGTTATTTTTTGAATAAACAGTTACCACAAGGGTACCTCCTTCTCGTTTTTGAGTATGGAAATAGTATAGGGGAAAGCCCTATTTTTGTCAACATTTTGTACTTAGAAAATACACAAGCACTAGATGTAGTGGTTTGTTTTTTTATATCTTGATAATAGCAAGGGTAGGGGTTCTTTCCTTAACAAAATCTTGTATAGCCCCATCCTTTTTGAGACTGAAAAAGTTCCTTTTTTCTGAAAGCGTCAATTTTTTCTTGAAAAAAAACAATACAAATGGTATAATTTCTAATTGTAAGGGTTATCAAAACCTGAGAATAAATTAAAAGGAGAGTCATCATGGCTTCTAAAGATTTTCACATTGTAGCAGAAACAGGAATTCACGCACGTCCAGCAACACTTTTGGTGCAAACTGCAAGCAAATTTGCTTCAGATATTACTTTGGACTACAAAGGTAAATCTGTAAACTTGAAATCCATCATGGGTGTTATGAGTTTGGGTGTTGGCCAAGGTGCTGATGTAACAATTTCTGCTGAAGGTGCTGATGCTGACGACGCAATCGCAGCAATTTCAGAAACAATGGAAAAAGAAGGTTTGGCATAAGGAGATGACAAATATGCTTAAAGGAATCGCGGCATCTGATGGTGTTGCTGTTGCTAAGGCATATCTACTTGTCCAACCTGATTTGTCTTTTGAGACTGTTTCAGTTGAAGATACAAATGCAGAAGAGGCTCGTTTAGATGTTGCTTTAGAAGCTTCTCAAAACGAGCTTTCTTTCATTCGTACTAACGCAGTAGATAGCCTAGGTGAAGAAGCAGCACAAGTTTTTGATGCTCACTTGATGGTTTTGGCGGATCCAGAAATGATCGGTCAAATCAAAGAAACAATTCGTGCGAAGAAGGTCAATGCTGAGGCAGGACTAAAAGAAGTGACAGATATGTTTATCACTCTCTTTGAAAATATGGATGACAATCCATACATGCAAGAGCGTGCTGCAGATATCCGTGACGTAACCAAGCGTGTCTTGTCCCACCTTCTGGGTGTACGTTTGCCAAACCCAGCTGCGATTGATGAGGAAGCAATTGTGATTGCTCACGATTTGACTCCATCAGATACAGCCCAGTTGAACAAAGAATTTGTTAAAGCCTTTGTAACCAACATTGGTGGACGGACAAGTCACTCCGCGATTATGGCTCGGACGCTTGAAATTGCGGCTGTTCTTGGAACAAACAATATCACTGAAATTGTTAAAGATGGCGATGTACTCGCTGTTAACGGTATCACTGGTGAAGTTGTGATCAACCCATCAGAAGAAGTGATTGCAGCTTTCCAAGCGGCTGGTGAAGCTTATGCCAAACAAAAAGCAGAATGGGCTCTTTTAAAAGATGCTCAGACTGTGACAGCTGATGGTAAGCACTTTGAATTGGCAGCCAATATCGGTACTCCAAAAGATGTTGAAGGGGTTAACGAGAATGGTGCGGAAGCTGTTGGTCTTTACCGGACTGAGTTCCTCTACATGGATTCGCAAGACTTCCCGACAGAAGATGAGCAATATGAAGCTTACAAGGCTGTATTGGAAGGAATGAATGGTAAACCAGTTGTTGTTCGGACAATGGATATCGGTGGAGATAAGGAACTTCCTTACTTTGATTTGCCAAAAGAAATGAATCCCTTCCTTGGTTTCCGTGCTCTGCGGATTTCTATTTCTGAAACTGGAAATCAAATGTTCCGGACTCAGTTGCGTGCACTTCTTCGCTCTTCTGTACACGGTAAACTACGGATCATGTTCCCAATGGTTGCGCTTCTATCTGAATTCCGAGCAGCGAAAGCTATCTTGGAAGAAGAAAAAGCCAATTTGTTGGCTGAAGGTGTAGCGATTGCAGACGACATTCAAGTTGGTATCATGATTGAGATTCCAGCGGCAGCGATGATTGCAGATCAATTCGCCAAAGAGGTAGACTTCTTCTCAATCGGTACCAATGACTTGATTCAGTACACCATGGCTGCAGACCGGATGAATGAACAAGTTTCCTACTTGTATCAACCATATAATCCATCTATTCTTCGTTTGATTAACAATGTCATTAAAGCAGCACATGCTGAAGGTAAATGGGCTGGTATGTGTGGAGAAATGGCAGGAGATCAACAAGCAGTTCCACTTCTTGTCGGAATGGGCTTGGATGAGTTTTCAATGAGTGCCACTTCTGTGCTTCGGACTCGTAGCTTGATGAAGAAACTAGATACTGCAAAAATGCAAGAAATGGCCAACCGTGCTCTAACAGAGTGTGGAACGGCTGAAGAAGTTCTAGAACTCCAAAAAGAGTACGTAGACTTTGACTAATCATATCAGATAAATGAAACTGGATTCGGCTTTTCCCGGATTCGGTTTTTTTGTGACTTTCCTTTTTTGAAAATGGGAAAATGACAGTTGGTTATTTTCAGACAATTGTTTTGTTTTTCCTAAAAATGTTGTATAATAACTTGTGAAATTACTTGAAATATAGTAAAATATTTTTATAAAAAAGCGCTTACAAAGTAGAAAGGGTGATCATATGGATTATCGCGAGGCTATGTGGACTTTTGGTATCGGTGAAAATTACAATCTTCAAGAATACCTGGGTGTTCATCGTGAAAATGATGGATATAGCTTCCGGGTGTGGGCGCCGAGGGCTCAGATGGTTTATGTCATAGGGGACTTTACCCAGTGGCAAGAACAGAGGATTCCCATGGTTAAAAATGAAGCGGGAGTCTGGGAGGTTTGGACCGATCTAGCCCAAGAAGGGCAGCTGTATAAATTTCAAGTGGAGAGACAGGGCGGGCAGCTGGTTGATAAGATTGACCCTATGGCTCGTCTCTTCGAAAAACGCCCTGGAACCAGCGCTGTGATCTACACCCTGCCAGACAAGGATTGGCAAGACCAGGACTGGTTGGACCAACGGAAGGCCCTGGGCTTTAAGGGAAGGCCGATTTCCATTTATGAAATTCACGCCGGTTCTTGGAGGACTCATCCAGATGGACAACCGTATACGTTTAAGGATTTGCAACGCGAGCTGATCCCCTATCTGCAGGCCATGAATTATACGCATGTGGAGTTTATGCCCTTGATGACCCATCCCTTGGCTGAGAGTTGGGGTTATCAGTTGATGGGTTACTTTGGTTTGGAGCAATCCTATGGAACACCGGAAGAGTTTCGGGATTTTGTGGAGGCCTGTCATTTAGCAGATATTGGTGTATTAGTAGACTGGGTACCGGGGCATTTTACCATTAATGATGATGCTCTGGCCTACTATGATGGGACGCCGACCTACGAGTATCAAGATCATCACCGGGCCCATAATTATGGCTGGGGTGCTCTGAACTTTGATTTAGGGAAACCCCATGTTCAATCCTTCTTGATTTCCAGTATCAATTATTGGGTGCAGACCTTCCACCTAGATGGGGTGCGGGTCGATGCCGTGAGCAATATGCTCTATCTGGATTATGATCAGGGGCCTTGGACCCCTAATGAAGATGGAGGCAACCTCAATTACCAAGGTTTCCATTTCTTGAAAAAATTGAATCAAGTCATGAAGACCTACCACCCTGAGGTGATGATGATTGCGGAAGAGGCGACCAGCTATACCCAGATTACCGGAGAGGGAGAAAATTCCCTGGGCTTCGATTACAAGTGGAATATGGGTTGGATGAATGACATCCTGCGCTTCTATGAAATGGACCCGATTTACCGTAAGTATGAGTTTAATCTTGTGACCTTTAGTTTTATGTATATCTTTAAGGAAAATTACATTCTGCCCTTCTCCCATGACGAAGTCGTCCATGGGAAGAAGAGCCTCATGCATAAAATGTGGGGGGATCGCTACAACCAGTTTGCCAGCTTAAGAAATCTCTATACCTACCAAATTTGTCACCCGGGTAAAAAACTGCTCTTTATGGGAAGTGAGTGGGGACAATTTTTGGAATGGAAGTCCCAAGAAGCATTGGAATGGGGGGACCTAGGAGATGACTTAAACGGGCGGATGCAGCACTTTACCGCAGGGCTCAATCGTTTCTACAAGGATGAATTTGTGCTCTGGGATATTGATGATTCCTATGATGGGATTGAGATTATTGATGCCGATAATAAAGATGAAACAGTATTGACCTTTAGTCGGAAGAATGAAGAAGGGTCAGAATTGATCTGTGTCTTTAATATGGCGCCCGTTGAGAGACAGAACTTTACCATTGGAGTTCCTACTCCAGGCCTCTACAAAGAAGTTTGGAACAGCGAGTTGCAAGAATGGGGCGGTTCTTGGTTAGATCATAACCCAGATACAGCTAGTCAAACTGGCCAATGGAAAAGCTACAAGCAGAGCTTGAGCTTTACCTTGCCAGCTATGGGGGCTGTTATCTGGAGAAGGATAGCGAAATTTGAAGAGGAAGAGGAGGAAGTTGTACCGGCACTCAGTGAAGCAGAGATTCTGCCAGAAGAGTCTGTGGAGAGTTAGACGTTGCTTTAATGGAATTAGAATTTGTTGAATAAGGAGGAAATCTAAATGAGAGATGAAATGTTGGCCTTAATCCTAGCCGGAGGGCAAGGAACACGTTTGGGAAAATTAACAAAGAATATTGCCAAACCCGCTGTTGAATTTGGCGGTCGCTATAGAATTATTGATTTTGCCCTGTCCAATTGTGCGAACTCCGGCATCCAAAATGTGGGGGTTATTACCCAGTACCAACCCCTGGCTCTGAATACCCATATCGGAAATGGATCCAGCTGGGGCTTGGATGGTATTAATACGGGTGTGAGCATTCTCCAGCCTTATTCAGCAAGTGAAGGCAACCGCTGGTTTGAAGGAACCAGTCACGCCATCTACCAAAATATTGACTATATCGATAGCATTGACCCAGAATATGTCCTCATCCTGTCTGGAGACCATATCTACAAGATGGATTATGACAAGATGCTTCAGGCCCACAAGGATAACAATGCCAGTCTAACAGTCGCTGTATTAAATGTTCCGCTGAAGGAAGCTAGCCGTTTTGGGATTATGAACACGGACTCCAATAACCGCATTATTGAGTTTGAGGAAAAACCTGAAAATCCAAAAACAACCAAGGCTTCCATGGGAATTTACATCTTCAACTGGAAACGTCTCCGCAATATCCTGGTAGCTGCAGAAAAAGGTTCTGTCGAAATGTCTGACTTCGGAAGCAATGTTATCCCAGCCTATCTTGAATCTGGCGAAAGTGTCTACGCCTATGAATTTGAAGGCTACTGGAAAGACGTGGGAACCATTGACTCCTTATGGGAGGCCAATATGGAATACATTTCTCCAGCTAATGCCTTGGATAGCCGTAACCGTCAATGGAAAATTTATTCGAAAAACCTTATCTCACCACCAAACTTTATTGGCGAGCATGGTTCGGTGGAAGATTCATTGATTGTGGACGGTTGTCATGTGGATGGTCAGGTGAAACATTCGATTCTGTCGACGAATGCTCAGGTGAAAACAGGAGCAGTGGTTGAGGACTCAGTGATTATGAGTGGAGCTGTGATTGGCGCTGGTGCGGTGATTAAAAAAGCGATCATCGGTGAAGGTGCCGTGATTAGTGAAGGCGTGGAAATTGACGGCAGTGAAGAGATTGCGGTTGTAGGGTATAACGAAGTAGTGGGGGTACCAAAGGATGAAGATTGATAAATATTCAGCGATTCTTGTAAATACAGTTGGTCGACATGACATGGGGAAACTGACTGAAAACCGTCCTTTGGCGACTCTTCCATTCGGAGGAAAATACCGGTTAATTGACTTTCCACTTTCAAGCCTAGCTAATGCAGGTGTACGAAGTGTCTACGGTATCTTCCAGGAAGAAAACATTTCATCGGTCTTTGACCATATTCGGTCTGGTCGAGAGTGGGGCTTGTCGACGCTCTTGAGCCATTATTACTTGGGCTTGTATACAACCGATGCCGATTCCGATTACGTGAAGTCTGAATACTACGAGCAGTTGTTGACTTACCTTCACCGTTCGGGTAGCGATGTGACAGTTGTTTTGAATAGTGATGTTTTGCTGAACGTGGATCTTCGCCAAGTTTTCCATTTGCACCAAGCGACAAAACGGGAAATGACTGTCATCTACAAGAAACTTCCGGCTAGTGATATTGCCGGCAACAACTCGATTTTGAGAATTTCCAGCCATGATATGGTGACTGACCATGAGTTGTTTGAAGATACCCTGCCTCAGGAAGTCTACAATATGTCAACTGACATTTTCTTGGTCAACACGAAACTTCTGATTGCAGCGATTGAGAAGGAGTTGGAGGAATCTAATCCTCGTAAGATTCGCTACCTGCTTCGTGATTTTGCGAAAGAGATTGGTGCCTTTGCTTATGAATATACCGGTCATGTTGCTAATATTTATTCAGTTGAGTCGTACTATCGGGCGAATCTGGACATGATTGACCAGCAAAAATTCAATTCGCTCTTTAGTCCGAATCAGAAGGTTTACACCAAGGTTAAAAATGAGGAGCCAACTTATTATGCTCCGGGTTCCAAGGTATCCCTATCCCAGTTTGCATCGGGAAGTATTATTGAGGGAACTGTTGAAGGATCCATCTTATCACGGAACAATCGGATCAAGGCTAATGCAGTTGTGAAGGACAGTCTGCTATTCCCACGGGTGCTGGTTGGAGAAGGCGCTCGGGTTGAGTATGCGATTGTTGATAAGGAAGCAAAAATTGCACCTGGTGTGACGATTCGGGGACAGAAAGAAAATCCAGTCGTTATTGAAAAAGGTCAAGAGGTTACAGAGGATATTATTAGATGAGAATTTTAGTTGCAGCGGCAGAAGGAGCACCCTTTTCAAAAACAGGTGGTTTGGGAGATGTGATTGGAGCACTCCCTAAATCCCTGGTTAAAAAAGGCCATGATGTGCGTGTCGTCTTGCCTTATTATGACAGCGTTGAGACTAAGTTTGGCAAGCAAGTTGAAGATTTGGGTTCTTACGAGGTCTCAGTGGGGTGGCGCCGCCAATATGTTGGGGTCAAGTATCTGGTCTGGGATGGTGTTCCAACTTATTTTATCGACAACCAATACTATTTCTTTAGGGGACATGTCTATGGCGACCTTGATGATGGAGAACGCTTTGCTTTCTTCCAACAAGCAGCCTTGGAGTTGATGGAAAAGATTGATTTTATTCCAGAAATTCTTCATGTTCATGATTACCATACAGCCATGATGCCCTTCCTTTTACGAACCAAGTATGCTTGGATTGAAGCCTATCGTGGAATTAAGACCGTTTTAACCATTCATAATCTAGAATTTCAGGGACAATTTGACCCTCAGATGTTGAGTGAATTATTTGGAATGGGTTTGGAAGACTTTTGGAATGGTTCGGTGCGTTGGGGCCAAGATTTGAACTGGATGAAAGCGGGAATCACCTATGCCGATCGGGTAACCACAGTATCTCCATCCTATGCTCAAGAAATTCAGACGCCAGAGTTTGGGTGTGGTCTGGATCCTTTGTTGCGACATGAAAATTGGAAGCTGTTTGGTTTTGTAAACGGGATTGATACCGATCTCTACAATCCAGAAACCGATCCCCATTTGTCTCATCATTTCACAGCCTATGATTTAAGTGGCAAAGTTGCTAATAAGGCGGCTCTGCAAGCACGGCTGGGTCTACCACAGCGACCAGAAGTTCCGTTGATTGGGATGGTCTCACGCCTGACCTATCAAAAAGGATTTGATGTGGTCGTTGAGGAACTGCATCAGATTCTCCAACGGGATGTTCAAGTGGTTGTGCTAGGAACCGGAGATCCTCGCTTTGAGCAAGTCTTTTCTTGGTTTGGCCAGCATTATCCTGAAAAAATGGTGGCAGCCATGACCTTTGATCCAGCTCTAGCTCAGGAAATTTACGCAGCCAGCGATCTATTCCTGATGCCGAGTCGTTTTGAGCCTTGTGGTCTGTCACAAATGATGGCCATGCGTTACGGCAGTCTACCAATTGTTCATGAAGTTGGGGGCTTGCGTGATACAGTTCAGGCCTACAATCCAGTGAATGGCTCTGGAACAGGCTTCTCCTTCAATAATCTAAGTGGTTATTGGTTGACCTGGACTATTGATCAAGCGATTTATTTGTATTGGAATCAAAAAGATGTCTGGTACAATTTAATGCAGGAAGCCATGCACCGAGATTTTTCTTGGGATGCAGCTAGTCATCCTTATAGTGATTTATACAATTGGATGTAAACTAGAAAAGGAGGTTGAAAGCAGCCTCTTTTTTTCGTGAAAAATGGTTCTTTGTCAAGTTGTGTGGAATCCTTGAAAACTGACAATATAGAATAAAGACAATCTTCCTTCCTCCCCTCCTT
>NZ_JAOBSU010000054.1:0-11828 GCF_025447695.1 Streptococcus danieliae
AAGGAACTCTCCCTTCAGGACTTTCTTAGTATACAACACTACAGCTTTCTTGGCAACCCTTTTTGCTCATTTTTTTTTAAAAAATTCTCAGAGGAACAAATCCCCTGAGTTTCTCTTACTTATGACTCACTTTTTTAGTGATAAAGTCCCCAATAAATTGAATGGTAAAGATCAAAATAATAATCAAGACTGTTGCTAGAATGGTGACATCATGATTGTAACGGTTATAACCGTAGGCAATAGCTACATTCCCCAGTCCACCAGCACCAACTGCACCAGCCATGGCGGTCTCACCTACTAGTGAAATCAGAGTTACCGTTGTCACCCGGATTAAATCGGGTAGTCCTTCGCTCAGGTACACACCAATAATATCTTTGGTCGTTGCTCCGCTGGCTTGGGCCGCTTCAATAACGCCGGAATCCAATTCCGCTAAAACAACTTGGACTTGGCGAGCAAAAAAGGCATAGACAGCAAAGGAAAGCGGAACAAGGGCAGCGTTTGGTCCAATGCTTGTTCCAACAAGGGTTTGCGCTAATGGGGAGAGAACTGCCAATAGGATAATAAAGGGAACGGCTCTAAAAATAGAGGTGATCTTATCCAAAGTCCAATAAACCCATTTATTTTCCAAAACACCGCCTGGTGCTGTTAAGACCAACAAGAGGCCAGTCACAAGGCCCAAAAATCCACCAATTAGGAAAGCATAAAAGGTCATGTAGAGGGTCAAGTAGATGGCTGTACCCCAACCGGCTTGCCCAGACCAGCCCATTTTATAAACATTTGGTAGATAGGTTTCAATACTATTCATCTTATTATCCTTCTTTCAGAATCTTTATACCAACTCCAGACTTCTTTAAGCCTGCATGCGCCTTGCTCAGACTTTCTGGTGTTCCAGAAAGAATCACAATCAACTCGCCTACTGGAGTATGATCGAGAATTTCAATATTTCCAAATAAAATATTGGCTGTAACCTCATAATGCTTGGAGAGATCGTGAATAATGGCTTGATCTGTCGCATTTCCGGAAAATTTCAAGTGTACCAATTCTTGCCCAGCTGGCAAATGACGGACACTTTCCTGTTGGTGAATTTTCCGCAAAGCTTCTTCAATTCCAGTAGCTGTTTCCATAAAGTCTTGGGTCAATTCATTCTTAGGATTGCTGAAAATGTCCAAAACACTTCCTTCTTCTATTAGACGACCATCCTGCATAACCGCCACACGGTTCGCAATATCCTTCACGATTTGCATTTCATGGGTAATCATAATAATGGTTAGTCCCAAGCGCTCATTCAATTCCTGGAGGAGTTTCAAAATCTGCTTAGTTGTTTTAGGGTCCAAAGCAGAGGTTGACTCATCGGAAATCAAAATCTTGGGATCATTAGCTAAAGCTCGCGCAATGGCCACCCTTTGTTTCTGTCCACCGGATAATTGCGATGGATAGTTTTCTGCGCGATCGGCTAGTCCTACCAATTCCAATAGTTCTTTGACCTTTTGCTCCTTGGCTTCCTTGCTCAAACCAGAATGTTTCAAGGCGAAGGCAACATTCTCTGCAGCCGTTTTTTGGCTCATCAAATTAAAGTGTTGGAAAATCATGCCAATTTCGCGACGTTTTTCCCTTAAAGCTTGGGCAGATAGTTGAACATTCCCCTGATCAAAAAAGACTTCATCATCCACCACCAGACGACCTTCCGTTGGCGTCTGCAGTAAGTTGACCACGCGCACCAAGGTAGACTTGCCAGCTCCTGAATAACCTACGATACCATAGATATCCCCCTTACGGATGTTGAGACTGACCTGATCAACCGCTGTAATCACTTTGTTTTTTTGACTAAAACGAACACCAATATTTTCTAATTTAATGATGGTTTCTGACATCACATACTCCTATTCTCAATCCAAAAGAGGCTGGAACAAAAGTCTAGCCTCATTGACTTTGGTTAATAAAATGCCTTTGACACAGTAACTGATTGGGGCTAACAGCATTATATGCTATTAGAGAGTACCAAATCTTGTTTGCGAAGCAAACTCCAATCGTTCGCCTTTTAGGCTCCGAACCCGACCTAATCAACCTTGCGGGGGTGGGAGTAAAAAGATCCAGTGGATCTTTTTAGCATGAGCCTGAAATTAAGAAAGCGAATAAACTAAATTTTTTCAAATTTAGTTCTGTCCCACTCCCAACCCCCCTCTCCCTTGGTTTGCTTCATACTCTTGCTTACTCTCTTTATAGGTCGTTCACTTCGACTTGGCTGTGCAAAGAGTAGCCGATTTGTGGCTTACCAAACGGGTTGGTCCAAACCTTCTGAGGTTTCTTCAATGACTTTCTTAACATCATCTGTATGGTAGGCTTTGATCAATTTCTTCAAAGCAGCTGCCTTATCTGATTTTTCCCAGTCACTTTTAGCAGCTAGAATATTGTACCATTGTTGCGAATTATCATCCGCAAGCTCTACAAACAAGGCCTTCTTGAAGTCCAAACCAGCTTCCGATACAAAGGTGTTGTTAACAACGGCTGCATCTGCAGAATCTAGCGAACGGGCTGTTTGGCTAGCATCCAATTCTTTAATATCCAATTTCTTTGGATTCTCTTTGACATTGGCGATTGTTGCCAATTCTTTACCGGACACATCCAATTTGATCAAGCCAGCTGATTGCAGAAGGTAGAGCGCGCGGCTTTCATTGGTCGCATCATTTGGAACGGTGATTGTTGCACCATCTGGAATTTGCTCCACGCTTGTGTAACGGTTCTTGCCATCTTTTGTACCAGAGTAAAGACGAATTGGCGAAATGATAGTATCTGCAATCGCTACTAGATCGCCCTTATTTTCTTGATTCCAGTTATCCAAGAAGTTGTAGTGTTGGAAGGCGTTGACATCAACATCGCCATTAGCGGTAGCAATATTTGGTTGTGAATAGTCTGTAAACTCAGTGTATTCCAACTTCACTCCTTCTTTGTCCAAAAGCTCTTCAATTTTTTCCCAACGTTTTTCTTCCGAATCACTTTTAGCCATCAGACCTACACGGAGGGTATTGGCATCTGAAGAAGAACCTCCCGTATTGGCACAGGCTGCCAAGGTCAGACCAGCTAGGGCTGTCAGACCTACTACTTTCAAGATTGATTTCAATTTCATGAGTAAGCTCCTTTTATTTTTTCTTGCTACTAGAATAACAGACCCACTCCTAGCTGCCTAGTATGGGATTTTTAAGTGCCTTATAAAAATTTTTTATCAAGCCTTGAGAAAAGACTCGGATGACAGATGTTAAAATCTTTTTCATCCGAGTCTAGCCAATCGATTACCAAACAGGTTGGTCTAAACCACCTGAAGATTCTTCAATAACTTTTTTCACTTCGTCAGTGTGGTAAGCCTTGATGAGTTTTTTCAGAGCTTCTGCCTTGTCTGATTTTTCCCAGTCCTTTTTAGCGGCTAGGAAGTTATACCATTGCTTGGCATTGGCATCTGGAACTTCTACAAAGATGGCTTTTTTGAAGTCAATCCCTGCTTCTTGAACAAAATCGTTGTTAACAATGGCCGCATCAACCGACTCTAACGAACGAGCAGTTTGACTGGCATCTAGTTCTTTAATATCCAAATTCTTAGGATTTTCTTGAATATTTTCGATCGCCGCAAAGGTATCCCCGGAAACATCCAGTTTCAAGAGACCAGCAGATTGGAGCAGGTAGAGGGCCCGGCTTTCATTGACGGGGTCATTTGGAATGGCAATGCTACCGCCATCTGGAATCTGTTTCACATCCGTGTAACGTTCAGAGCCACCTTTGGTTCCTGAATACAAACGAAAGGCTGTGAAATAGGTATCCGCAATTGGCACCAAGCTACCCTGGTTTTCCTTGTTCCAGTTGTTTAAGAAATTGTAATGCTGGAAGGCATTGACATCGACTTCCCCATTTTCTGTTGCCTTATTGGGCTGGGAATAATCCGTAAACTCCGTATACTCAATTTTAATCCCTTCGTCTTGCAAGAGTTCCTCGATTTTATCCCACCGAGCTTCCTCGGTATCGCTTTTAGCCATCAAGCCTACGCGAATCGTATTTGCATCTTCTTTAGCCGTGCTGGCTGGAGTACAGGCTGCCAGTACCAAGGCTGCCAGAGAAGTAAGTCCCACTAGTTTCAATACCGATTTCAATTTCATAAGCAAGCTCCTTTTTCTTTTCTTGCTACTAGCATATCAGAAGCCCCTGGCCTCGCCTAGTATTGATTTTTTATCTCCCCTATAAAAAGGCTTTATCAAGCTCTGCCAGCAAGCCATAAGAAAAACATCCCAGAAGTTAGGCCTAGGGCCCAACTTTTGGGATGCTCTTATTTAGAAATCTGTATCATTTCTCAAATAATTTATTTCAACTCTTCAGCTGTTGGAGCATAGTCGCCACCGAAGAATTCTTTGGACAATTTCGCAAGGGTACCGTCTGCTTGCAATTCTTTGATACGGCCATCAACGAATTTTTTCAAGTCATCTTGCCCTTTTGCAAAGACTGGGTAAACAAATGGCTGAGCACTTTCTGGCAATTCAATAATTTTGAGATTGCTCAAACCTTGGTTTTTAATGATGGTTTCAATAGAAATACGGTCAAAAATCTTGTAGTCTGCTTGACCATCATTCATCCGTGTCATGATTTGCTGGAAGTCTGCACGTGTGTAAGACAAGTTGGTTGGATTGTCTGCATGCTCCTTGTTCCATTCTTCCAATTGTGCCGCTGTGTTGGTTCCTTGAACAACCTCAGTTGTTTTACCACCTAGGTCATCCATCGACTTGATACTTTCATCATCCTTTTGAACGACAAGGACGTTAGGATTTTTAGCAATAGGGTAAGCGTAAAGATACTTGTTAGCACGCTCTTCTGTATAAGAAATGTTATTGACAGCCATTTGGTAGCGGTCACTATCCAACCCTGCAAAAAGACTAGACCATTCTGTCTTTTCAAATTCAAGGTCGTATTTATCAGAGTCTTTGAAGATAGCTTTCACAACTTCAATCTCGTAACCCGTCAACTCCCCCTTTTCATCTTCATAGTTAAATGGTTTTGGGGAAGCATTGGTAGCTACGCGGACAACTTTCTTCTTTGCTGCTTCAGAAGAATCTGAGCCATTGTTCGAGCAAGCTGCAATCACAAGGGCAGATGTTGCAAGAAGAGCAAGGGAAATAATTTTTTTCAGTTTCATGAAAAACCTCCTTCTAGTTTCTATTTAAGATACTAGCAGAAAACAAGGGAAATTGCTACTAGCTTGAATTGCAAAAGAGGCTAGGACAAAAGTCTAGCCTCGATTATTTTAATTGGCGAAATGCCTTTGACGCAGTGGCTGTTTGTTCTCTTCGTTCGCTTTTCAAGCGCGGAAGAGAACCTTTTCAACCCGAGCCTAAAATTAAGAAAGCGAATCAACTAAATTTTTCAAATTTAGTTCTGTCCCACTCCCTTGAGAATTCTTAAAATCCTTCTACATTAGTGTAAACTTTTTGGACATCTTCATCATCTTCCAAAACGTCTACCAATTTTTCAAACACAGCTAAGTCATCACCGTCCAATTGCACCTCAGATTGGGGAATCATTTCCAGTTCGGTTACTTGGAATTCCGCAATTCCCTCAGCCCGCAAGGTTTCAACCGCCTTGTGCAGATCTGTTGGAGCTGTGTAGACAGTGATGCTGCCTTCTTCTGCTTCAACGTCATCCACATCAACATCTGCCTCTAGCAACAACTCAAAAACCGCATCGGCATCCTCACCTGCAAAGACAATCACACCCTTGTTGTCAAACAAATAGGAAACAGAACCACTGGCTCCCATATTTCCACCATTTTTACCAAAGGCTGCACGGATATTCGCTGCAGTCCGGTTCACGTTAGAAGTCAAGGTATCAACAATCAACATTGAACCATTAGGTCCAAACCCTTCATAACGCCCTTCTGTAAAGGTTTCGTCCGTATTCCCCTTAGCCTTATCAATCGCCTTATCGATTACGTGCTTCGGAACCTGTGCTTGCTTAGCCCGATCCACAACGAACTTGAGCGCCGCATTCAACTCAGGATCTGGCTCTCCTTTTTTCGCTGCCACATAAATCTCAACACCAAACTTAGCATAAACTTTTGAGTTCGCGCCATCTTTAGCTGTCTTTTTTGCCACAATATTGGCCCATTTACGTCCCATGTTTTTCTCCTTTTATTACTGCATTCACGCGTTATTATATCACTTTCCAAAAGCTGACGCAAAAAGAATTCATTCCCCACCCCATTGGAGGGGAACCCGTCCGAAATTTTGTTGGCCAATGCCCGCTTGTCCGAGGCTATAAATCTGATCCGCCTTCTGCGTCAGAGCATCCCAGGGCTCTGCTCCAATCCGAGTCACCCAGTTAACCTGCTTTTTCAAAAGCGCTAGGTGTTGGCGCCCCCGGCTGGAAAAGCCCAACACACGCAAACTTTCGGGTAAGGGAGCTTCTTGCGCTCCGACCAAGACATAGGTCAAGATACGCCGTACCCGAGCCTTGGTGAAGCGCTTGGTCGCGACCGCTGCGATCAACTCCTCGACCGAGTCCACCTGCCCAACTGCCCCCAACAAGCGCTGGGCTACTTCTTCATTAACCTGGTAGATATCCTGCAGATTGGGATGGCTGAGAATCTGGTAGCGAACCAAGGGCCAATACAAAGACCAATCTTGCTGCGGCACCGTTGCCAAAAGATCCGCTACCGGACTATGTTGTTGAACAAAGGCCTGGTCCGCCCGGTGATGGCGAAGAGCTGTCGCTGAGGCATAGCTTTGGTCCTTGGCCAGGGAATGAAAACCTGCTCCTTGGCGTTGGATAGCCTTCAGGGTCAGATTCGTCTCAGCAGCAGCCTTGGTATAGGCCAGGCCAAGAATATGGTTGGGGCTTTGGCCGGTAAAGGTCAGCCCCAAAAACTGCTCCCAAGCAGCCTGGCTCTTTTGAGGAAAGGACAGAGAGTTGGGAAGTTGGTCCATGTAGGCGGTCATTTCAGCCGCCCGAGCTTGATAGGTCGCTAGCAAGGCATTGTAGTCCCGAACCTCCTCCGTTCCAAAAACCAGCTCCTCGACTCCAGCCCGAACCAAAATATCCACCGCTCCAGCGGCAAAGAAATCAGCCGCTTGAACACTGACTAGAAAGGGCAGTTCCAAAACCAAATCAGCTCCCTGCGACAAGGCCATTTGGGCCCGAACCCATTTGTCAACAAAGGCTGGCTCTCCCCTTTGCACAAAGTTACCTGACAGGGCCACGATTTTAAGCCCCTCCATCTGATCCAAGAGGTAACGGTGGCCATTGTGGAAGGGATTAAATTCAGCAATTACCCCACTAATTTTCATGGTTTCTCCGCCACGAAGAACCACCGCAAGCTCTTTTCATCTGGAGCTTGATTGGTAAAATCGGCATAGACTTGGATATTGGTAAAGCCTGCCTGCTCTAACAAGATTTCATAGGTTAAAAGTTCGTAAGTCCTTTCCTCATGTACTTCGTCCTTGCGAACAAAGCGCCCATCTTCTTCTTTCAAAAAGAAGGTTAATTCATGGACAATGGAGTAGGGAGGATCATCTGGATAGGAATCCCATACAAAGGCGAAATCTTCCGCATTCTCATGATGGCTGTAGCCTGGATAAACTTCCTCCATTTGGTAAATGGAATGAACATCAAAGAGGAAGCGACCGCCAGGCTTGAGAACCCGGAAAACCTGCTGGAAGGCATCGCCTACCTCTACTTCATCCTCCAGATAACAAATCGAGTCGGAGTAGCAGGTCACCGCATCCACTGGCTCCAAGGCTGGTAAATCGAGCATATTCCCTTGAATAAATTCCAGTTGGCGGCCGGCTTTTCGAGCCCGTTTCTGGGCTAACTCAACCATCTCCGGACTCAGGTCCAATCCCTTAATACGGTAACCAGCCTGGTCCAGCTTGAGCGATAGAATCCCCGTCCCACAGGCCAGTTCTAAAATATCCTTTGTGTCTGGTGCCAGATGATTCTGAGTAAAGTCCAACCACTGGTCATACAGTTGGTCATCCATGATAGCATCATAGACGCCTGCAAATGTTTCATACGTTGTCATCAGTTACCCCCATAGTAAAAAAGAGGACGAGCGGAATCGACTACCATCAACACGAGTCTCTCCCAACACTGTCCTCCTCTCTTCCTTTAATCTACAAAGCTGGAAATGTCAACCATTTCTGCTTCATGCCAAAGTTTTTCTAAATTGTAATCATTGCGGACTTCCTCGGAAAAGACATGGAAGACAACTCCTCCCAAATCCAAGAGAACCCAACCACTGGCTACATTGCCTTCAAGGGGTCCGACTTCTAAACCAGTTTCTTGAGCCTTTTCACGAACATTATCCGCAATGGCTTCCAGCTGACGGCTATTCATCGAGCTAGCAATCACAAAATAATCTGTCACACTGGTCAAGTTCTGAACATCTAGGGCTACGAGGTCTTCAGCTCGTTTCTCGTCAGCAGCCTTGACCACCAGTTCTAATAATTGATTTCCTTCCATTGTTTACCTCTCTAAAAAGTGTCTGTATGCATTGTAGGTTTCCAAGGTTTGGGGATAAATCGGAATTCCTTTTTTCGCTAAAAAGGCCAGGGTTTCCGCAGTTTCGTAGGCCACTCCTTCTTCTAGAGAAGAATAGGCCAGGCGTCTCGCTTCCTCAACTCCTGGAAAATTCCGATCGGCTTCAATATAATCCGCCAGATACAGAATCATATCTAAGGGGGACATGTCAGCCTTCCCAATGGTATGAACCCGAATCGCGTCCAGGATTTCCTCATCTTCCAAACCGAGCTCGTCCTGGATGGCATAAATTCCAAGGTAACCATGCCAAATATTATTGCCCCACTGGAGCAGGTCTGGATCCAGCCCACGCTCCGCAATCAGTGTTTGGAAGTAAGCGTCAGGTTTTTCCTTGGCATAGTCATGCAGCAGACCTGCTAAACCGGCCTTGACCGGGTCCTGGCCATAGGCCTGGGCCAACTGAATGGCCGCCTGCTCCACATTCAGAACATGTTGGAAACGATGGGGACTCAGGGTCTCCTGTAAACGTTCCAGTAAGTCTGCGCGTCCCAAGGACAGGTAGGTTTCATAGGTCATTTATATAAGCCCTCACGTTTGATATACTGCCAAACCAGTTCTGGCAAGAGGAAGTTCGGCTCACGGCCAGTCGCAATAAAATCACGAACCATGCTGGAAGAAATATCCATGAGCGGCACATCTACCCAGATTACTGGATAGGAAGTTCCAGCCTTGTATTTTGGCCGTTGAACGCCCACAAACTGAACCAATTCCAAGAGCTCATCAATTCGGTGCCACTTGGGGAGGTACTCCACCATGTCCGCTCCGATAATAAAGTAATAATCGGTATCAGGATTGGCTTCTGTTAGGATTTTCATACTATCATAGGTGTAGCTAATCCCCTTGCGGTCCAGTTCCAAACGTTCAATTCCCAAACCTTCTTTTCCATTAAGGCCCAATTCCAACATCATCAAACGGTGGTGCTGGTCAATGGTCTCTTTTTTATCCTTGTGGGGCGGGAGAAACTCTGGCATCAGCAGGACCTGATCCAAGCTCAATTGCTGCCGCACCTGATCCGCTACTAACAGATGGGCATTATGAACAGGATTAAAATTCCCGCCCAAAATCCCGACTTGTTTGCGTTTCTTTTCTGGTAAATCCGGTTGCAGGGCAACCTTGGTAAAAGGTGTGACTAATTCGAGTGCCATCGTTTCTCCTTGTTATACCTCACGAACTTTAATGGATAATTTACGGTTTTCTTTTTTAGCCGAAGGCTTGAACAGAATCAAGATCCGACCAATCTTTTGGACAGTGTCCAAACCAATTTCTTCTTCCAAGATTTCTACAACATCATGGATATTTTCATCCGTATTTTGCAAAAGAGTGACTTTGATCAATTCACGCGCATCCAAGGCATTGCGGATACTAGTTTTAATCTCATTGTTCAAGCCATTTTTGCCAATCTGGATAATCGGTTTCATATGGTGAGCTTCTGCTTTCAGAAAGGCTCTTTGTTTACTTGTAAGTGACATAATTTTCCTTTACTCCATTTATTTCAACTGCAAACGCGGTAGGATCAAATAATCGCTGGACGCACCAAAACCGCCACTCCTTCTGGAGCCCAGGCAACCAGCCGTGCAGCTTCCGGAATCCGAATCCATCCCAAACCGGAAATAACCACATCGCTTTTCTCTGTAATGGTCAAAGGATGGGGAACCAGTTTTGAGAAGGATTCCAAATCTTTCTGGCGAGGTGGCTGCAAGAGGTCACCTACATGTTTGTCATAAAAGGCATCTGCTCCAGCCAGTTTGGTCCGGTGGATCTTCAGTTCATTTTCAAAGTAGGCAGTAAAACCTTGGCGCTGACCAGCCTCAAAATCTAAGCGAGCCAAGCCTCCGAAAAAGAGGGTCTGCTCGGGATTGAGCTGGTAGGTTTTAGGTTTTAGTTCCTTTTTGGGACTGACCAACTTAAGGTCCTTGCCTTCTAGGTAGTGGGCCATCTGGTAGCGGTGAATGATTCCTGGCGTGTCATAAATGAAGCGGCCATCCTCTAGTGGAATTTCGATCTTATCCAAGGTCGTTCCAGGGAAACGACTGGTCGTAATCACATTCTTATCCCCAGACAATTCCTGAATAATGGCATTAATCAGGGTCGACTTCCCAACATTGGTCACCCCGACCACATAGACATCCCGCCCTTTCCGGTAGCGGTCGATTTTCTCAATCAAGTCCTTGATGGCATCCTTGTTTTGGGCACTGGTTAATTGCACATCAACCGGCCGCAGCCCCTCTTCGTGGGCCCGCTCTGTTAACCACCGTAACAACTTCTTGTCCTTGACGGACTTGGGTAGGATATCCTTCTTGTTTCCCACCAGTAAGACATCATTCCCAGCTACAAAGCGAGATAGGCCGGGGATCACCGAACCATTAAAGTCAAAAATATCAATGACATTGACTACCAGGGCATCACTGTCGCCAACTTCATGCAAGAGGCGGAGGAAGTCCTCATCCGTCATCTCCACATCACTGATTTCATTATAGTGGCGAAGGCGGAAGCAGCGTTGGCAATAGAGTTCTCCACTTGCCAAGCCTTTTTCCAAGGCCGCTGGCGGTGTGTATCCTGCTTTTTCCTTCTGCTCGGTTTGAATTTCGGCACCACAGCCGATACAAAATAGTTTTTCCTGCATTTACAATCCTTTGTGAAATTTCATAGGGCCATACTTGGCTTCTAGCTTTTTGAGCACCTGTCGCTCACGCGCCCGATTAAACTTGGTATTGATAGAATCATGTTGCACCAAGGGCTTGACCAGAATCGAGCGAATCCCAGCACGATGGGCTGCCCGAATATCGGTCATCAATTGGTCACCAACCATCACAACCTTGGAGCGGTCTACCTTGAGCTTGGCTAAGGCACGATTGATTCCAAAGGCAAATGGCTTCAAAGCCCAGTAAACAAAACCAATCCCGAACCTCTCCACAGCCCGCGTCACCCGCCTTTTGGTATTATTGGACACCACCATAATCTGAATACCGGCATCCTGAACCTGATGCAACCAATCTTTCATTTCAGGTGTTCCATCTGGGTTGTTCCAAGCAATCAAGGTATTGTCCAAATCAACCAAGACCGCCTCGATTCCCAGCTTTTTCAAATCTTCTACTGCGATATCATAGACCGCCTCTACCGTGTAATTCGGTTTATACTGCTCAATTGACACAAGCTACTCCATTTTCCACTGTACTAGTCTTCATTATACCATATCCCCTTCTTTTGCTTCAAAAGGAAAGCCAAGCCGACCATAGGCCTTCCACAAGGCCCAACCCGCG
>NZ_JAOBSU010000055.1:0-11713 GCF_025447695.1 Streptococcus danieliae
GCTTTGGTTTACGAATGAATTTGATTGCTGGTATTATCAATTTTGAAGGATAGTTAACGTTTCGCAGGAAGTCTAATCAAAAAAGAGGAATTTAGGATATAATGGAATTAGTAGAATAAAAAGAGGAAGAATATGGTGAACAAGCTCGAGGGAATATTGGAAGATTTACGGGATCATGGTATTCGTGTGACGGAGGCACGTCGTTTGATGTTGGAGTATTTAATGACGAGTCATGAGCATCCGAGTGCTGAGAAAATTTATCAGGACCTGATGGATGTTTACCCGCAAATTAGTTTGGCAACGGTTTACAACAATCTCAATCTGTTTCTCAAGGAGGGATTGGTTACGGAAATCAAGATAAAAAATGATCAGACGCGGTATTATGATTTTATGGGTCATGAGCACCTCAATATCGTTTGTGAAAATTGTGGAAAGATTGCAGATTTTGAAGGAGAGCCACTGCCGGATATCTCAGACCTTGTCAGAGACCAGACTGGTTATCAGTTGCAAAAACAAGAACTTCTGGTCTACGGTCTCTGTCCAGAGTGTCAGTAAGTGGAGGCTGGATAAATTTGGGGAGCTGCCTGACGTGAATATGTCGTGATAAAATTCACTTGCCCCTTGTTTTTGACCCAGAAGTGTAGTAGAATAATGGGGACTGCTTGGCAGTACTTATAATACCTAAGGAGAATTAGAGATGGTGAAATTAGTTTTTGCTCGTCACGGTGAGTCAGAATGGAACAAGGCTAACCTCTTTACAGGTTGGGCAGATGTTGACTTGTCTGACAAAGGGACTCAGCAAGCGATTGATGCTGGTAAATTGATCAAAGAAGCTGGAATCGAATTTGACCAAGCTTACACTTCTGTTTTGAAACGTGCGATCAAAACAACCAACCTTGCTTTGGAAGCAGCAGACCAATTGTGGGTACCTGTTGAAAAATCATGGCGTTTGAATGAGCGTCACTACGGTGGCTTGACTGGTAAAAACAAGGCTGAAGCAGCTGAGCAATTTGGTGATGAGCAAGTTCATATTTGGCGCCGTTCTTACGATGTATTACCGCCAAACATGGACCGTGATGATGAGCATTCAGCTCACTCTGATCGTCGTTATGCACACTTGGATGATACCGTTATTCCAGATGCGGAAAACTTGAAAGTTACCTTGGAACGTGCTCTTCCTTTCTGGGAAGATAAAATCGCGCCAGCTTTGAAAGACGGTAAAAATGTCTTTGTTGGAGCACACGGTAACTCTATCCGTGCTCTTGTAAAACACATCAAACAATTGTCAGATGATGAAATCATGGATGTTGAAATTCCAAACTTCCCACCACTTGTGTTCGAATTGGATGACAAATTGAACGTTGTGAAAGAATACTACCTTGGACAAGACTAATCTTGTATGAGGGGAACGTCTGGGCTTTGTGCCTGGGCGTTTTTTTGATTCTTTTGAGCGATTTTTTAGGGGAAATATTTAAAGTGGGGATGCCCACTTGCTGAGGAATCTGTGGTAAAATGAAGAGAGTTTTCAAGAAAGTGCTAGGAAGAGAATGAGAAGAAAAAAGCCCGTCATTGAGCAACAAACCATCCCTGGAAGACTCTATTTAATCCTTGGGTTGGTTTTTGGTATATTTGTCATTTTAGGAGCCAGATTAGCCCATATGCAGGTTTTTAACCAGGCTTTTTATTTGGAAAAAATGAATATGGCCAGTCAAAAAATCATCAAGGCCAGTTCGGTTCGCGGGCAAATCTATGATGCCCAAGGCAAGCCCTTGGTCGAAAATGAAAGCAAGCAAGTGGTCTCCTATACCCGCAGTAATCAGGATACAGCCGAGTCTTTGAAGGAAACAGCTCGAAAAATTGACCAATTGGTGGAGGTCAAGGACGAGGATCTGAGTCAACGCCAATTAGCAGACTACTACCTGGCCGATCCAGCTGTCTATCGGGAAGTGGTGGAACAGCTGCCCAAAGATAAAAAAGTGGATGGTGAGGGGAATCCTTTAGAGGAGAAAGACCTCTACCGCAATGCTGTAGAGACAGTAACCTTGAAGCAGGAAGATCTGAGTCCAGAGGAGAAAAAAATTGCCCTGCTCTTCACCCAGCTCAATGCCATTTCCAGTTTTGGAACGGGCCACCTCCGAACAGAGGATTTGAATCCGGAACAGGTCGCCCTGGTGGCCTCCAGTAGCCAGGACATCCCAGGGATTTCCATTTCCACCAGCTGGGAACGGAAGGTCTTGGAATCGCCGCTGTCCAGCATTGTTGGTAGTGTCTCCAGTGAGAAAACCGGAATTCCAGCTGAGGAGGTTGAGGAGTACCTAAAGAAAGGCTATTCTCTCAATGACCGAGTTGGGACCTCTTATTTGGAAAAAGAATACGAAGAGGTTCTCCAAGGTAAGCGTTCGGAAAAAGAACTGTATCTGGATAAAAATGGCAACCTGGAAAAAGTAGTGACCAAGTCAGAGGGCGAAAAAGGTCAAAACCTTAAGTTGACGGTTGACCTGGATTTCCAGCAAGGAGTAGAGGACATCTTACGCAATGCCCTCCAGTCGGAGATGGATAAGGGAGCGGCGCTAGAGACGGAAGGTGCCTATGCTGTTGTCTTGAAACCAGAAGATGGTTCAGTTCTCGCCATGGCTGGAGTTAAGCAAGATCTGGAAAGCCATGATCTGGCGACAGATTCTTTGGGGACCATTACCAATGTTTTTGTACCAGGTTCGGTAGTCAAACCAGCCACCCTCACAGCTGGCTGGCAGAATGGGGCCCTGACAGGCAATGAAGTCCTAGCTGATCAAAATGTTTATGGAATTAATTCCTGGTTTACCGAAGGTAGTGTACGTGACATTTCGGCCCTGGATGCTCTGGAATATTCGTCCAATACCTACATGGTTCAGGTGGCCTTGCGGATTTTGGGAAGTCCACTGGGAACAGCGCTTTTGGATAGTCCAGAGGCTGTGAAACCAGCTATGGAGAAAATCCGTTCAGCCTTTGCCCAGTACGGGATGGGGGTCAAAACAGAAATTGACTTGCCCAATGAGTCGCTTGGCTTTTTACCAGCTGAATTTACGGTTGCAGACTATATGAATAATTCTTTCGGTCAGTTTGATAACTACACCCCGATGCAGTTGGCCCAATATGCAGCAACCTTGGCCAATGGTGGTCAGCGGATCCAGCCCCATATTGTGGCAGGTATTTATGAGAATGACGAGAATGGTGGCCTAGGCTCGGAGGTTGAGAAAAAGACTGGTCGCCTGCTCAACCAGGTATCGATTTCTCAAGAGGATATGAGCCTCTTGCAAGAGGGGATGAATCGGGTCGTTTATGGAGGTTCCGCCTTTACAACTGGGGCGACAGTTGGTCAAGGAGCAGCTGTCAGCATTGCGGCTAAGACCGGGACAGCTGAGACCTTTGTCAGCCGCGGCAAGATACGCGCGGTTAATACCAATGTCGTCGCCTATGCTCCCAGTAGTGAGCCAGAAATTGCGGTTGCGGTGGTTTTCCCTCATAATACCGATTTACTTTCCACCGTTAGCCACAGTATCACTAAAGATATTGTGAATTTATATTATTCTAAAAAATAAGGAGGAGCTATGCTCTATCCCACACCCATTGCAAAATTAATCGAAAGTTATTCCAAGCTCCCTGGAATTGGTAAAAAGACAGCCACCCGCTTAGCCTTTCATACCATTAGCATGGAGGATGAAGAGGTGGCCGAATTTGCCAAAAACCTCTTGGCAGCTAAGCGTGAATTGACATATTGTGCCATCTGTGGTAATCTGACAGATGATGACCCTTGTGCCATCTGCCGAGATGAAACACGGGATGAAACACAAATTTTAGTGGTAGAAGACAGTCGGGACGTAACAGCCATGGAAAACATTCAAGAGTACCATGGGCGTTACCATGTGCTCGGGGGATTGATTTCTCCCATGAACGGGGTTAGTCCAGATGATATTAATCTTAAATCCCTGATTAGCCGTTTGATGGATGGTCAGGTAACCGAAGTGATTGTGGCGACTGATGCGACCGCAGATGGTGAGGCCACATCCATGTATATTTCACGCATTTTAAAGCCAGCAGGCATCAAGGTCACGCGTTTGGCCAGGGGCTTAGCTGTTGGTAGTGATATTGAGTATGCGGATGAAGTGACCCTACTGAGGGCCATTGAAAACCGTACAGAATTATAGGAGTCAGACATGAAAGAAACATTAATTCTCTTGTATGGAGGTCGGAGTGCAGAGCGGGAGGTTTCCGTATTAACGGCTGAGAGTGTGATGCGGGCTGTAGACTATGACCGTTTCCAGGTGAAGACCTACTTTATTAGTAGTGAAGGGAAGTTTTATAAGACTCAGGAGTTTACCTCAACTCCAGATGCATCCGAGAAATTGATGACCAATGACCGCTTGGCTGACTTAGAAGCCCTTAACCCAGGACTTCTTTATGAAGAGGGGGCCGTTATTTTTCCCTTGCTCCATGGACCAATGGGAGAAGATGGAACTATTCAAGGATTTTTTGAAATTTTGGGCATGCCCTATGTGGGGACTGGTGTGCTAGCTTCTAGTATGGCCATGGATAAAATTTCGACCAAGAGAATTTTGGAATCCGCAGGGATTGCGCAGGTGCCTTATACGACCTTTATTGAAGGAGATGACTTGGGCTTGGCTTTGGATGAGACAGAGGTACGTTTGTCTTATCCAGTCTTTGTGAAACCGTCCAATATGGGATCCAGTGTGGGTATTTCCAAGGCTGAAGATCGGGCGTCTTTGGAGGCAGCTATCCGCGAAGCCTTGCGTTACGATAGCCGTATTCTCATCGAGCAAGGGGTGGATGCGCGTGAGATTGAGGTGGCTATTCTTGGCAACCAAGATATCCAAACTACCCTCCCTGGAGAAGTTGTCAAAGATGTTGCCTTCTATGATTATCAAGCTAAATATATTGATAATAAAATTGAGATGGCGATTCCTGCGCAAATCCCTGAAGAAGTGGCTGCTAAGATGCGAGAAGAAGCCCGTAAAGCCTTCCATGCCCTAGGTGGAACTGGTTTATCTCGTTGTGATTTCTTCTATACAAAAGATAGAGACATTTTCTTAAATGAGCTTAACACCATGCCAGGCTTTACCCAGTGGTCCATGTACCCGTTACTATGGAAGAATATGGGACTTTCCTATGAAGATCTGATTTCTAAACTAGTAGACTTGGCTAAAGAGGTTTATGCTAAACGGCAAGCGCATTTCTTTTAAGGATTGATGCGGTCACGAATAGGAGCTGGTGAGGAATCAGTATCTTTTTCAAAAAGGATCACCAGCAAAAAGACGGGCTTGCCCCGTCTTTTTATTTAAATGCGAATAGATTAGATAGAGAGACATGATGTTAACACTGAAAGAAATTCAAAGAGTTTTAAAACCGAAAAACCACCTGGTGCTGGAGGAGGATCAGGCGATTGCAAAGGTTGAGTTTGACAGCCGCTTGGTGGATATCGGAGATTTATTTGTCCCCCTCAAGGGCGCGCGGGATGGTCATGACTTTATAGATGTGGCCTTTCAACAAGGCGCTTTAGCAACCCTATCCGACAGAGAATTGGACATCCCTGAAATCTATTTTTGGGTTGAGGATGTATTGGAAGCTCTGCAGGCTTTGGCGGCCTATGTGTTAGAGAAAAGTCAGGTGGATGTATTGGCTGTCACCGGTTCCAACGGGAAGACAACCACCAAAGATATGTTGGCGCATCTGCTGGCAACAACCTTTTCAACCTATAAAACCCAAGGGAATTACAACAATGAAATTGGACTTCCCTACACCATCCTCCACATGCCCCAAGGGACTGAGAAACTGGTGTTAGAAATGGGGCAAGACCATCTGGGAGACATTTCACTCCTGTCGAAAATTGCCAAACCTAAGGCAGCGGCAGTTACCATTGTTGCAGAAGCGCATTTGGAATTTTTCAAAGATCGTAGGGAGATTGCCCAAGGTAAGTTACAGATTGCGGATGGCATGCCTGCAGGATCCCTCTTATTAGTACCGGCAGATCCTATGTTGGATGACTTGCTTCCGGATCATGTGAAAGTTAAGCGCTTTGGTGAGGGCGGTGACCTCTGCTTTAGCAATTTGGAAGAAAACCGGGCCTGGCTTCGCTTCCAAACGAACTTCTTGCAAGAACCCCTGCAAGTTCCTCTACCGGGTAAATACAATGCCAGCAATGCCATGGTCGCGGCCTACTTAGCCAAGGCTGAAGGCGTGTCTGAAGCAGCCATCGCGGAAGCTTTCCAAAGCCTCATCCTGACTAAAAACCGGACAGAATGGCGGACTGCCCAAAATGGAGCAGCTATTCTCTCAGATGTCTATAATGCCAACCCAACAGCCATGCGTTTGATTCTTGAGACCTTTGCGAGCTTGGACCGAGAAGAGGGCGGGCGGAAGCTGGCTGTCCTGGCAGATATGAAAGAATTGGGGCAGGAATCCGACCAATTGCATTTGTCGATGATTACAAGTCTCAGTCCAGAGGAACTAGACCGCGTTTATTTCTACGGCCAAGAGATTGAAAATCTGGCCAAACTGGCTGCGGAGATTTTCCCCTTGGGTTCGGTTTTGTATTACCCAACCAAGGATTTCGAAGCCTTATCGCAGGCGGTCTGTGCAGATCTTCAACCTGCGGATCAGATTTTATTAAAAGGCAGCAACTCCATGAACTTGGCTAAGATTGTGGAGGCTTTAGAAGGAGATTAAGGTATGGGGGATTTATTAACGCAACTATTTTCAACAAGACCCCTTGATTACCCTCCTCATTTGGGCTGGCAGGGACACTTTGGGTTAGTGCTGAGCCTCCCTCTGCTATTTTGGGCAGCGCGTAATCGTAAGGGGGAGAAGGCTGTCAAAAATCTCTTTATTTTGATTCTGCTAGCCTTGTATGGATTTTTCTTTCTCCGCGATTTTTCCTGGAAGACCAGTTTGCCTTTTTACCATTGTCGGCTGGCTATGTTTTTCTTATTGCTCTCGCCAGATGGCTCCAAGCTCAAACAGTTTTGGGCCTATGTTGGAGTGCTTGGTCCGGTAGTCGCTCTGGTATATCCGATACTCTATCCCTATCCGTTTTTCCATATCACCAACCTTAGTTTTGTTCTGCTCCACCAATTTCTTTTTTACCTATCGGTCAGCTACCTTTCTCATCAGCCAGAGCATGTATGGCTGACCAAGCGAGATCTAGGTTTCTATTCCTTTGTGGTAACACTAGCCATGGCGGTTGTGGCAGTGCTGACTGGTGGTAATTATGGTTTTCTGCTGAACTTGCCGATTTTAGAGAGCAGATCTATCTGGTTTAATTTTTTCTTATTAACCGTACTTTTACTTCTCAGCCTCATTGGAGTCCAAGAAGCTCTTCTTTCTTTGAAGGAAAGAAAAGAGGTTGGAGAACAGTTGGTTTAGATAAGTGTGCTATAATGGATAAAAAATTAAAGGAGTCAGAAATGGGAATTTTTTCAGGTTTGATGGGAAATGCGAGCGAAAAGGATAGTCGAAAAGTAAAAGAGGAGTTGGACAATATCCTCCTAGTAGAGGAAGAAGTGGAGATGGCCTATACCCTCGTCCGGGATTTGATTGTTTTTACCGATTACCGTTTGATTCTTGTTGACAAACAAGGAATGACCGGTAAAAAAGTATCCTATAAATCGATTCCCTACGGATCTATCTCACGTTTTACTGTTGAAACCAGTGGTCATTTTGATTTGGATGCGGAGTTGAAAATCTGGATCTCTTCTGCGGCTGAACCAGCAGAAGTGCTACAATTCAAGAGTGACACCAGCGTTGTAGCCATTCAAAAAGCCTTGGCTGCAGCGGTACTGCTAAAATAATGATTGAAAATCCTCGTTTTAGCGATTTTCTACTTCGTCTTCCGACAGAAGTGCAACTTATTTTAGCGGATATGATTCCTCGTTACCAACAGGGCTATCTTGACTATGTCTACCAAACAAAGAAAGTTGATATCCAGGCCCGACGGATTAAGAACCTGGTCAAGAATTTTCGGAAAATGGACTATACCTACGTCATGCCCATGCCCCAGGACTTGGCTTTGGAAATTACCCAGGATTGGCTATTTCCTGCGGAGTTCGTTTTTTCTCTAGGGGAGATGAAAGATGAGCTCTTATCCCCTGCTACCCGTGAGGAGAAGTACTTTGTTGTGATTTGGAATGGGGTCTTACTAGGCTATTTCCGTATCCTGCCACAAGGAGATAAACTAGACTTGTTTCTAGCTCTCAAACCAAAGTATTTGCGGCAAGGTAGGTGAGTCCATTTCTACCAAACCATTGAAGTCTTTATCAAACAGCAGGAACAAGGGACAGCCTTGCAAGTGGAGACTTTGGAACCAAAGATTCAAGAATTTTTCCGCACCTGTGGTTTCAGTTGGAGCTCTGCTGGTCAGCCTTTGATCAAGAACTTGTAGGAACTTACGCTTATTTCATAATAAATCAGTTTGAGGGGGAACTCCCCTTTTTTTCTTTTAGCCCAGATAGAAATATGATAGAATGGTAGGAAAAGGAGGGAAGAAGATGATTTTAGTCTTGATTCTGTCAGTGATTTTCCTATTGCTGCTGTTGGTGTTGGTGCTCAGTTCGATTTATGTGGTTCGTCAACAGTCGGTAGCGATTGTTGAGCGGTTTGGTCGTTATCAGAAGACGGCGACGAGTGGGATCCATGTTCGGTTGCCTTTGGGAATTGATCGTTTGGTTGCGCGGATTGAATTACGCCTGCTCCAGAGTGAGATTGTGGTGGAGACCAAAACCAAGGACAATGTTTTTGTGACCTTGAATATTGCCACTCAGTATCGGGTGAATGAGTCCAATGTAATTGATGCCTACTATAAGTTGATCAAGCCGGTTAGCCAGATTAAGTCCTACATTGAAGATGCCCTTCGTTCTTCGGTTCCTAAATTAACGCTAGATGAATTGTTTGAGAAAAAAGACGAAATCGCCTTGGAAGTTCAAAATCAAGTGGCAGAAGAAATGTCTACCTATGGTTACGAGATTGTAAAAACCCTGATTACCAAGGTTGAACCAGATGCCGAAGTCAAACAATCGATGAACGAAATCAATGCGGCTCAACGCAAACGGGTTGCAGCCCAAGAATTGGCAGAAGCCGATAAGATTAAAATCGTCACCGCCGCCGAAGCAGAGGCTGAAAAAGATCGCTTGCACGGGGTCGGGATTGCCCAACAACGGAAGGCCATTGTGGATGGCTTAGCTGAATCTATCCGGGAATTAAAGGATGCCCAGGTCAGTCTAAATGAGGAGCAAATTATGTCCATCCTTTTGACCAACCAATACCTGGATACCCTAAACAGCTTTGCGGAAGCTGGTAATTCAACGGTCTTCCTACCAGGGCAACCAGAAGGAGTGGAGGATATTCGAACACAGATCCTATCTGCCTTGAAGGCTCGTTAAATAGAACTTTACTAGTAGCAAAAAAGAGATTCACGACAATCAGTGAATCTCTTTTTTGATTACAAATCGGCTTCTTTGAAAACGACTTGACCATTTTCAAATTTTTCAATCCGGGCGAGGGAGCTAACGGGAACATCGAGATCTTCGATTAGTTGGCGTCCATCTTGGAAGGATTTTTCAATCACAATTCCGACACCGGCAATACTTGCACCCGCTTGTTGGATGATCTCAATCAGCCCCTTGGCAGCTTGACCGTTGGCCAGGAAGTCATCAACAATCAAGACCCGATCATTTTCGTTGAGGAATTTGCTGGCAATGGAGACGGTTGAGGTTACCTGTTTGGTGAAGGAATAAACCTCTGCTGTCAAAATTCCTTCGGTCATGGTGATGTTTTTATGTTTTTTGGCGAAAATCATCGGAACTTCTAAGCTCTCCGCAACATAGATAGCTGGGGCGATACCAGACGCTTCGATAGTGACAACCTTGGTAATTCCCTTATCGCGGTAACCATCGGCCAATACCTTGCCCATCTCCTTCATCAACTGATAGTCGACCTGGTGGGTTAAGAAGGAATCGACCTTGAGGATATTTTCTCCCAAGACATTTCCATCCTGTAAAATACGCTGTTCTAATAATTGCATGATAGCCTCCATTTATGAGATATTTCCATTATATCAGATTTTTTAAAGAAAATGGTTCCTTTTATAGAATAAAATAAGCAAAAAGCGAACGTTTATTAAGCTTATTGCAGGAAATGTATTGAATTTCTCTTATTTTTCTGTTACACTAGGTCTATTCTTTTTAAAAATAGAAGGAGGGGACCATGTCTCACAACACCCAAAAAGAAGAAGTCGCAATGATGCTTTATGGAGTTGAGGATAGACCTCCCAAAGGTCTGGCGATTCTCTTGGCTTTGCAACACATTCTGGCTGCCTTTGCAGGAATTATCGCTGTTCCCTTGGTCGTCGCTTCGGCCTTGGGCCTTCCGGTTGAACAAACATCAGCCCTCGTTTCAGCCGCTATTTTTGTCGCTGGTCTAGCAACCATCCTACAATCGAAAGGATTGGGACCGATTGGGGCGCGTGTTTCTGGTATGATGGGAACGGACTTTACCTTTGCCAATCCAGCGATTAGCGTTGGTAGTCAATTCGGTTTAGCCGGAGTGGTTGGAGCGACCATTGCAGGATCCTTTGTGGAGATCATCCTTAGTCGTTTTATCAAACCCCTGATGCGCTTTTTCCCGCCGTTAATTACTGGAACCGTGGTTACCCTGATTGGGATTACCTTGTTGCCCGTAAGTATGGACTGGGCTGCCGGTGGTGTTGGCTCGAGCGATTATGGTTCGGTTGAGAATGTCAGCATTGCCTTTGTCGTGATGCTCTTCACCCTCTTCCTCAACCACTACGGTAAAGGAATGTTGAAAACCGCTTCCGTCTTCTTTGGGATGGTGTTTGGCTATGTCCTCTGTGTCTTTCTTGGAAAAGTGGATTTGTCCGCTGTGAGCGATGCTGCTTGGGTGGCCCTTCCAAATGTTTTTGGTTTTGGTGTCCGCTTTGAACTCTCTGCTATTTTGGCCTTTATTCCAGCCTATGTGGTATCGCTGATTGGTACTGTGGGGATTATGATGGCGATCGGTGAAGCATCTGGTCAAAAAATGACTTCTGAACGAGCAGCTAACGGTGTGTTAGCCGATGGTGTTGGCTCTCTCCTAGCAGGTATCTTTGGCGCTGGTCCCAACACAGCCTTCTCGCAAAACGTTGGTTTGATTGCCCTCACCAAGGTTGCCAGCCGTCAAGTGATGATTTTAGCCGGAATTATCTTGGCCTTGTTAGGGGTCTTTCCAAAAATCTCAGCTTTGATTTCAATCATGCCTCAGCCTGTACTTGGTGGGGTTGGTGTGATTATGTTCGGTTTGGTAGCAGCTCAAGGGGTTAAGACCTTGGCGACTGTCAAAATGGGTGACCGGGAACTCTTGATTATCTCACTGGCCTTTGCCTTGGGAATTGGAGTAACGGTTCGTCCAGAGTTGCTCAGCAATTTGCCTCAGGCCTTGCAAATGATTTTTTCATCAGGAATTTCAACAGGAACCATTGTGGCCTTGATTTTGAACCAAGTCTTAAAAGAAAAATAAGCTTTTCAAAGGGAGTGGGACAGAACTAAATTTGAAAGAATTTAGTTAATTCGCTTTCTTAATTTTGGGCTCATGCTGAGGCTGGGACAAAAACCCCTCTGACTAACGCAAAAAAGCAACGGTTTTAAAGCCGTTGCTTTTTGCCTTATGGAGA
>NZ_JAOBSU010000056.1:0-11562 GCF_025447695.1 Streptococcus danieliae
TCATTTTTATGAAATTGATGATGAGGAGTCAGAATCCTGACATTATTTTCAAAAAGAATAAGCAACGGGAATGATTCGTCCATCCTGCTTCTTGACGTTTGTAAGGAGTCTCTGAGAGCTGATACTAATTCCACCTTAAAATCAAATACTCAAATTAGTTTGCACTCACAGGTAGCGAGAGGCAGGCATAATTGAAGTTAGGCAAGTCGAAGCTAGGGACGTGTGGATGTAAATAGAGAGAGTATGAGGGGCTCAGTGATGGCTGATTTTCCTTCCCTCTCATACCAGGAGAGTCGTTTAGACAGCTTGGACTTGGTCTTGTGACCAGGTCCTTTTTCTTTCCGAAACAACTATCATTTTAAAAAAAGGATTGACAATTATTCGGAATATGATAAACTTTAGACAATTTAGGTTAAATTTCGTTCGAGAATAGATCCATGCAGTTGCTATTATCGGAAAGGTTCGGGCAGATTTGGTCTGAAAAGAAGAGAGGAGTATTGCTGACATTAACGGTATTAGTTGAATAGGAGGTCCCTATGGATAAAACCAAGCCCATTATTGCCTTGGATGTTGCCTCATCCCAGGAGTTCAATGCCTTGTTACAGGATTTAGCTCCGGAATCACTCACTTGTAAAGTTGGAATGGAATGTTACTATAGCCAAGGACCGGCGGTAGTCAAAAGCTTGTTAGAAGCTGGTCATCAGGTGTTTTTAGATTTGAAACTGCATGATATTCCAAATACAGTTGCCAAGAGCGTGGCTGTGCTGAGCCAGCTAGGCTGTCACATGTTGAATGTACATGCTCAAGGAGGCATCAAGATGATGCGAGCTGCTGTGGAAGCTCGAAATGCCTCCAGTCATCAGCCGCTCTTGATTGCCGTGACCCAGTTGACCTCAACTAGTCTGGAAGAATTTCAAAGTCTGCAGGACTCAAAGCAGAATCTAGTCCAAAACGTTCTTCACTTGGCTAAACTGGCCAAAGAGGTTGGCATGGACGGGGTGGTCTGTTCTCCACAGGAAGTGCCCCTTATTAAAGAGGATTGTGGAGCCGAATTTTTAACGATCACACCTGGTATTCGTCAGCATCTGGCTCCAGAGGATGACCAGGTTCGAGTTGCGACCGTTCAAGAAGCTAAGAGCTTGGGGACGGATTACATTGTAGTGGGACGGCCGGTTACAGCTGCTTCCAATCCTAGCCAATCCTACCAAACGATTTTGAATGAATGGAGATCTTGAGATGACGTTACCAGTATCCCACCAAGTCGCACAAATTCTATTAGAGATGCAAGCTGTTAGTTTATCTCCAGAAACTCCTTATACCTGGACCTCGGGCTTAAAATCCCCTATTTATTGCGACAATCGCTTAATCATGAGTTTCCCTAAGCAACGATCCTTTATTGAAGAGCAGCTGGCATCGAGGATTCAGACCGCTTTTCCACAAGTTCAGGTAGTCGCCGGCGTTGCGACAGCAGGAATTCCTCATGCCAGTATGGTTGCCCAATTACTGGATTTACCCCTAATCTATGTTCGCTCTGATGCCAAAAAACACGGGAAGAAAAATCAGATTGAAGGACGATTGCCTGAACATACCAAAGTTGTTCTTGTCGAAGATTTAATCAGTACTGGGAAAAGTGTTTTACAAGCAGCCAAGACACTGGAGGAGCATGGAGCAGAAGTGATCGGTTGCGTCGCTATTTTTAATTACTTATTACCGGTTGGGAAAGCCGCTTTTGCGGAGGCTGGCTATGCCTATACGAGTTTAACGGATTATGAGGCCCTCATTCAACAGGCTTTGTTAAAGGAAGAGTTACAGCCTTTCCGGACCTTATTGGAAAATTGGCACCTGGACCCAGAAGCGTGGTCCCAAGGAATTGAATAAAGGAGTAAGAAATGAGACTGTCAAAAAATGATCGTAATGCTCTAATTTCAGCTATTGTTGCCTCGGGAACAGATGATTTGAATGTTATGTTTTTATCTTTTTCCCTTACCTCCATCATTGCTTCGCTAGCCATTAGTAAGGTTGAGGCGGGTTGGATTGCTACGATTACCAATCTTGGTATGCTCCTAGGGGGGATTGTTTTTGGGATCTTAGCGGATCGTTACAATAAATTTAAAGTCTTTCGTTGGACAGTGGTTATTTTCTCTTTAGCAACAGCCCTCATCTTTTTTACACCAAATCTTCAATACCTCTATGCTATGCGTTTTATTGCTGGTATTGGTGTTGGTGGTGAATATGGCGTTGCAATTGCGATTATGGCTGGATTAGTTCCAAAAGAAAATATGGGAAGAGTGTCTTCTATCAACGGAATCGTCGGACAAATAGGTTCAATAACCTCAGCAGCCTTGGCTGGACTGATTGCCCCGATTTTTGGTTGGAGAGGACTATTTTTGTGCGGTCTTTTACCCCTTCTGATTGTTGGTTGGTCGCTCATCCATGTTGATGCTGACAAGGTCAGCGATTTCGATGAACAGACAGATACGGCTGCTCCAGGCGACAGAGGGAAAATTGGGGATTTATTTAAAACCCGACAAATAGCCTCACAAACGCTTTGTTTAATGGTCATGACAACAGTCCAGATCGCAGGGTATTTTGGCATGATGAACTGGTTGCCAAGTATTATCCAAGAACAAGCAGGTGTTTCGATGAGCGGCTCTTCGATTTGGATGATTACGACAATTCTCGGTATGTGCTTGGGAATGGTTGTTTTTGGTCAGTTACTAGACCGCCTGGGACCTCGCAGGGTCTATAGCGTCTTTCTGCTGGCCTCTTCCCTGTCGGTTTACCTCTTCAGTTTCGCGAAAACAGGCCTGACTATTTTGATCGCCGGAGCCATTGTTGGATTTTTTGTCAATGGAATATTTACCGGTTATGGCGCCATGATTACCCGTCTCTACCCGCACCATGTTCGCTCCCTCGCCAACAATACCATCCTCAACGTCGGACGAGCCATCGGCGGCTTTTCCTCAGTTGTCATCGGCTATATTTTACAACACTCCACCATTCCAGTCGTACTCCTTTTCTTAGCCAGCCTTTACCTCTTTAGCTTGCTGGCGATGTTAAGCATTTCCAATTTGAAAAAAGAAAACTATCAACAACTAAGACCCCTAGCTGAGGATTCTATAAAGAGCTGAAGCTCTCTCAGCAAGGCTCGGGAAAGTGTGTTTACAAAGTAGATTTTAGGGAGAACTGTAGCGGTTCTCTCTTTTTCGTCTGTAGACCCCAAAAATTTTGGTATACTGGTAGGAACAAAGAAAAAGGGGGGCAGGTTCGTGAAGCAATTTTTCCAGGAAAACTATCTTGCAAAACTCAAGGAAAATCCAGAACTTTTTATTGGGATTGAACTGGAATTTCCCATTGTTCACTTGCAGGGACAGACCACCAATCGGGAGGTATCCCTAGCCTTGCTGGACCACCTGGTTCAAACCTTGGATTTTAAGGTTGTCGGGCTAGATAGGCATCATCAGCCCATTGAAATAAGGGCTGAAAATGGAGATGTGATTCTCTTTGAAGTCAGCTATAATACCCTAGAATTTGCATTTGCTGAGGCTGAGACCCTTTTTCAAGTTGCCGATCGTTTTAAGGTCTATCTTGATACCATTCAGAACTTCTTGCTTTCAAAGGATCACCAGTTGTTAGGTCTGGGAATTAACCCCAATTGGAAGGTCAATGACAATCGGCCAGTTGCGACAGGGCGTTACCAAATGCTGATGGATTATTTAGCCTTGGGTGCTAACCATGAGCAGCTCCATGCTTATCCTGATTATGCAGCTTACATTTGTGGCAGCCAGGTCCAGTTCGATGTGAGCAGAAGTCAGTTTCTGCGAGTTCTAAATGCCTTCAATAAAATTGAGGCTGCCAAAGCCTACCTGTTTGCCAACTCATCCTTTGAACCCTTGGAGAACTATGCTCTAGCCCGAGACTATCTCTGGGAAGCTTCTATGCATGGTCTTATTCCTGAGAATGTAGGTCTTTACCCGGACGATTTTACGACAGAGCAAGCCTTCATGGACTATCAATCCCGCTCTTCTCTTTTTTACATTCAACGAAAAGGAGAGTATTATTATTTCGAACCAATTCCGCTGGTCAGCTATCTCGAGCAGGAAGAAATTCAGGCCTATGACCTATCGGGTCAGCTGGTTCGCCTGCAGCCAGAGGTGGCAGATCTGCAGCACCATCGCTCCTATCATTATCAGGAGTTGACCAAGCGGGGGACTCTGGAGTTCCGCAGCATTTGTACCCAGCCCCTTGGAGCAACCTTCGCACCGGCCGTCTTTCATTTGGGTCTCCTCACCAACCTCGACGCCCTCGAAACTCTCCTTGATGGCCATTCCTTTTTTACAACCTACGGCCGAGATTATGCACAACTTCGGCAGCAGTTTTCGAAAAGCCTTTTGGGACAAAAAGAAAAAGAGGCTATGGAACTCTTCTCCCAGCAGCTAGTCAGCTGCGCAAAGGAAGGTCTCCTACAAAGAGGATTGGGGGAAGAAGTGTATTTACAGCCACTAGAAAAAGTAATCTCGCTAGCCCGCTAGCGAGATTTTTTAGGGTTTTCGAAAAACAAAAAAATCCCCAGTCAAGAACTGGGGAAGTAGACCGAATCGGTCTCTTGCTTGGATACGAATAAATCTTATTTTAACTCGCTGTGCTGTTTCTAATAGCTCCAATAGCAGTAGTATAAATCCTTGACAGGTATTTGTCAAGGATTTATACTCAAAATAACAACTAAAGAATTTAGAGGTGCTAGTATGACAAAAATCCCTTATTCAATAGGTCTAGATATCGGTACTAACAGTGTCGGATGGGCTGTCCTAACCGATGATTACAAGGTACCGACGAAAAAGATGCGGGTGCGGGGGAATACGGACAAACAACGGATCACCAAAAATCTGATTGGCTCCTATTTGTTTGATGCGGGTGAGACAGCCGCAGATCGTCGAAGCAAGCGGATTGCACGACGGCGTTACACGCGTCGGAAAAAACGACTGATTTACTTACAAGACATTTTCCAGCCAGAGATGAGCAGAGTCGATGAAAATTTTTTCCACCGGCTTCGGGAATCTTTCCTCCAAGAGGAGGATAAACAATATGAAAAGTATCCTCTGTTTGGAACAAAGGCAGAAGAACAGGCTTACTATCAGCAATATCCAACAATCTACCATCTGCGACATGAGTTGGCAAACAAGACGGACAAGGCAGACTTACGCCACATCTACTTGGCTCTAGCCCACATGGTGAAATACCGTGGCCACTTTCTGATAGAGGGGGAATTTAAGCTAGGGGAGGCTAGTCTAATAGATAGCCTTAGAGATTTTTTTGAGGAATATGGAGAAAAATTTGAGTTAGATCTATCAAACTTGCTCCAGCAAGATACCTTAGAACAATTAGAAACCATTTTGACAGTGAGAGACCCAAAATCAGCTCGTAAGGATAAAGCAAAGGAACTGGTATCCAAAATCTTAGGCCCTAAGGTAAAGTTGGAGCCTTTCTTTAAGCTGATGGTAGGACTAGAAAGCAATTTAAAAGCTGTTTTCGACCTAGAAGATGCGGCCAAGTTAGATTTGAGTAAGGAGAGCTATGAAGAGGATGTAGCAGCTCTTTTAGAAATACTTGGGGCAGATTATGAGGACTTGTTTACCTATATCGGACAAATTCATCATCAAATTATTTTGAACGGTTTAATCATTGCACCAATAGGAGATAAAGCTCCACTTTCTGCCAGTATGGTGGCACGCTATGAGCAACATAAGCAACAATTGGCTGACTTCAAGGAATTTGTCAGGAGTGAGTATGGGAAGAAAGTCTATGATGAATTTTTCCATAAAGGGAGTAAGAAGGGCTATACGGCCTACATTGGAAATTCAGATGACCAGAGTTCAAAATTACTTAGTCAGGACTCATTCTACAAAGAGATTAAGAAGCTAATCGGAGAGAATCCGGCAGCCACTCCCTTTAAAGAGGCTATGGACAAAGAGGAGTTTCTACTGAAACAACGAACGTTTGAGAATGGAAAAATCCCTAATCAGCTTCATTTGTTGGAGTTCAGGGCTATTCTTGAACAGCAAGCAATCTATTATCCCTTCCTAAAAGCAGAAGCGGAGAAACTAGAATCCATTTTGACCTTTAGAATCCCTTATTATGTCGGTCCTTTGGCACAAGAGGGGCAGAGTCCTTTTGCTTGGATGGAGCATAAAAAGTCGGGAGCTATTCGTCCCTGGAACTTTGAGGAGCTAGTCGATAAGGAAGCTTCTGCAGAAAAATTCATTAAAAACATGACGGTTCGAGACACTTATCTACCCGATGAAATGGTCCTACCCAAACATAGCCTTCTTTACGAACGTTTCCTAATTCTGAATGAACTGACCAAAGTTCGTTTTCAGGCAGAAGGGATGACCAAGGATGCATTCTTAGAAGCTGATCAAAAACGGAATATTTTTGGATCTCTTTTCAAGAAGAAGCGGAAAGTCACGGAGAAGGACCTAAAGACTTATTTGGAGACGATGGAAGGCTACCATGGGGTCGAAATTGTCAGAGGGGTGAAAGAAGGTTTCAATGCTAGTTATGGTACTTACCACGACCTGAAGAAAATCCTCCCTCAGTCTGTCTTGGATAATGACAAAAATGAAGAGATTCTGGAACAAATCATTAAGATCTTGACACTATTCACAGATCAGGATATGATTAGAAATCGCTTACAAAAAGAATGCAAGTCGATTTTGACAGAAAAGGAGATAAAGGCCCTATCTCGCCGTTCCTATACTGGTTGGGGCCGCTTTTCCCATAAATTGATTCATGGTTTGTGTGACAGGGGGAGCCAGAAAACGATTCTAGATTTCTTGTGGGATGACGGGAAAGCCAATCGGAATTTCATGCAGTTGATTACTGACGAGGCCCTTAGTTTTAAGGAGCAGATTGCAGAAAGTCAAGGTCAAAAGGTCTATCTGACCAATGAGGAAATGGTTGCTGCCTTAGCAGGCAGCCCCGCCCTAAAAAAGGGGATTCTACAAACCCTCAAGATTGTCGACGAGATTGTAGAGGTGATGGGCTATCCGCCTAAAGAAATCATTGTTGAGATGGCCAGGGAAGACATGTCAACGGCTAAAGGAAATAATCTGGCAGCCAAGCGGAGGAAGAAATTAGAAGCAGGTTTGAAGGACTTAAATTCTCATCTAGTAAAAGATTTAAAAAATCGTGAGGATGCTGAGCTTAGCGGTGAGAAAGTTTATCTTTACTATCTACAGGATGGGAAAGATCTTTATACAGGAGAAGCCTTAGATTTAGATGAATTATCCCACTATGATGTGGATCATATTGTCCCTCGAAGCTTTTTGAAAGATGATTCGATTGACAATAAGGTATTGACTAGTCGGAAAGCCAATCGTGGGAAGCTAGATGATGTACCGAGTGCAGACGTTATTGCCACACAACGAGCTTCATGGAATCGTCTTAAAAAGGTTGGCTTTATTACGGAAAAGAAATATGCCAACTTGACCAAAGGAAAACTGACAGAGAGAGACAAGGAAGGTTTTGTTAACCGGCAACTGGTTCAGACACGTCAGATTACCAAGCATCTAGCTCAACTCCTTAGTCTGAAATTTAATGTCCCGGGTGCCTCAGCAGTCGACATCATCACCTTAAAATCTGTCTTTGCTAATCGTTTCCGTTCCACCTTTAAACTCTATAAGAGTCGAGACTTAAATGATTACCACCACGCTCACGATGCCTATCTTAATGCTTTGGTGGCTAAAGTCCTATTGAAACTCTATCCAAGTTTGAGGAAGAGTTTGGTCTACCAAGCTTATCATTGTCAGACACCAGAAAAACGACAGGAATACCGAGCTATTGGGAAGTCATCTGCGGATGAGCGTCTCCGCTTTTCGGAGAATGTACTCCGCTTATTCACAGTCGATAAGCTGGTTCAAGTGGATACAGGAGAGATCATCTGGGATTGGCAGGAAATTTTACCGATTGTGGAACGAGTTCTGTATGGTACATCAGTAAATGTGGTTCGGAAGCCAGAGATTCAACGAGGTGAATTTTATGATGCAACCAACTATCCGAAGGGAACTGGCAAGCTCCGCCCCTTGAAATCTCATCTAGCCGTTGAGAAATATGGTGGAAAAAAATCCTTGAACCCGACTTATGCGATTGCCTTCTATGGTCAGAAGGGACGGAGTAAAAAATCAGAGTGGCATTTTCTCTCAGTGAACATTATGGATGAGCCAATTTTTAAAGCAAACCCTGCCCAGTACCTTTTGGATCAAGGTTATCGCCTAGTTGGGGAAATGTATCGTCTACCAAAGTATTCCTTGTTTGAAAATGAGAATGGCGTTCGTCGTTATCTAATCAGTGCCAATGAGCTCCAGAAAGGGAAGCAGTTTATTCCTTTGCGTAGTATCGAAGAGCGTCAGCAGTTAGCACGTTTATTACAAGCTATTTCAAAAAGAAGAGTGTTAAGAGACTTTTCAGAAGATGAGGCCAAAGACCTTCTGGCAAAATTTGAGACCAGCCTTCTCGAATTTTTGGCTACCGAAGTGCTACCAGAAAAGAAATGGAACTCGTTGAAGCAGCTACTGGAAGGTGCCCAAACGGAACCATTAGAAAAAAGAGTGGAGGAAGTAGTGAAATTATTAACTCTTACTGAAATGAGAGCTGCTAGTAGCGTTGAGAACTTTTATGGAGAAGCGATTAAAGGGCATCGGTACAACAGTGTCGGAGCTCCCTTCTGCAAAACAGCCACTCTCATCCAACAATCCCCTACCGGTCTCTATGAAACACGGATCGATTTGCGGAAGTTAGGGGAAGAGTGATGGGCTGGCGAACGATTGTAGTCAACACTCACTCTAAACTTTCTTACAAAAACAATCACTTGGTCTTTAAAACAGTAGGACAAACGGAGTTGATTCACTTATCGGAGATTGACGTCCTACTCTTGGAGACCACTGACATTGTCTTGACTACTATGTTGATTAAACGCTTGGTGGATGAGCGTATTCTTGTTATTTTTTGTGACGAGAAGCGTCTACCTACAGCCCTGCTCCAGCCCTACTATGCACGTCATGATTCCAGTCTACAGATAGCTAGGCAAATGAACTGGAGTCCGGAATTGAAGGGAGTGGTCTGGACAGAAATCATTGCCCAGAAGATTCTGAACCAAACTGCTTACTTGGGAGAACAAGGTTGGTTGATAGCATCACAATCTGTGCTGGAATTGTATCGAGGACTCGAGGTAATGGATCCTAGCAACCGAGAGGGACATGCAGCGAGAACTTATTTCAATACCTTGTTTGGGAAGGAATTTTCGAGAGAGCTGGATAATGATCTTAATGCTGGTCTTGATTATGGCTATACCTTGCTCATGAGTCTCTTTGCACGTGAGATTGTTGTGGCTGGTTGTCTCACGCAAATTGGATTAAAGCATACCAACCAGTTTAATGCATTTAATCTAGCCAGTGATTTGATGGAGCCCTTTCGACCATTAGTGGATCAAATTGTTTATGACAACCGTCATTTTCCGTTTGAGAGGATAAAGCGAGAGCTATTTCAACTCTTCACAGAGACTTACTCCTACGGGAATAAGAAGATGTATTTGACCAATATTGTCAGCGATTATACTAAGAAGGTGGTGAAAGCCTTGAATGGAGATGGAAAGGAGATTCCTGTATTTAGGATATGAGTTACCGATATATGCGAATGTTGTTATTTTTCGATCTGCCGACGGAGACGCTGGAGGACAAACGAACGTATCGCCAGTTCCGGAGATTTCTCATTAATGAGGGCTTCCTCATGCACCAGTACTCAGTTTACAGTAAACTTCTACTGAACCAAAGTGCAGCTACAGCTATGTTGGCTCGGCTGCAAGAGAAGAAACCTAAAGCTGGAGCGGTATCCGTCCTAATCGTCACAGAAAAACAGTTCTCCAGAATGGTTTATCTGACGGGGTCAGTAAACACCCATGTGGCCAACAGTGACAGCCGTCTGGTTTTCTTAGGGGAGGATTACTCGGATGAATCTTAATGCCTCCATTTTGGATCAACCAGTCCCCATAGAAGGACCGACAATTCTAGTGGTCGAAGATGTGCGCGTGTTCTCGACTTTTGCACGCCAGTGCTATCACTATAGAGATCAAAGAGAACTTCTATTTTTTGATCAAAATTTGAATAAGCTCAAAGAAAGTGAACTGATGCTGGTGACAGACCTTATAGGACATGACCTAAATTCACCTGCTTTATTAAAAGCCATCTATACAGACTTAGAGATGGAATTGAACTTAAAGCCGGAAACCAAGAATAGGATTGAGCGCCTAGCTAGTGAGATACGTGAACTAATTGGACGGGAATGCTTGGCAAACGAGCTGGATTTGATTTATGATACCATCACTCTCCAAGAACTCTTTAAGGTATTGGGAATCAAATTGGAAACAGATAGCGAGAACTTGCTCGACAAAAGTTGTTCGATTATCCAAGTATACTGCTATTTGCAAAGAAAGCACTTGCTGGTCTTTGTGAATAGCTTGAGTTATCTAAGTAGGGAAGAACAGGTCTCGCTGCTAGAGTATATCCAACTTCAACAGCTACCGGTGCTCTTCCTAGAACCACGGAAAATTCTGGGACAGAAGCAGTGGATTTTAGATGAAGATTACATTCTATTTGAGGAGAGTGTGCTATACTAGTCATAGCAGAACCATTGGAAACTGAAGTCTAGCTGAGGCGAACAGTGCGATTACGGAAGTTCGGAGTCTGTCCGAGGTTTTAGAGCTGTGCTGTTTCTACTGGTTCCAAAACCAACAACTCCAGTCTGCTGACTTTCATCTTGGTTTTAGAGCTGTGCTGTTTCTACTGGTTCCAAAACAAGCTGGAACAGGTCTTGCTGCAGTTGGTAGTTTTAGAGCTGTGCTGTTTCTACTGGTTCCAAAACTAGTACCGTAGGTAATAACCGTCTAGAAAACAATCATTATGAGATTAATACAGCCGTATTAACGAAGGAGAAGAATACTTGTCTGCTAGCTTTGACGTACCGTCGAAGCCGTTATCAGATTATGCGGATGATTCCTAATAAGAGTAGCCATTCAGTTAATCAGGAACTGGGTAACATCTTAGAAGAACATTCTATAGAATCTTTAACAGCTGATAATGGAGGGGAATTTGGTCGTCTATCTGAGGTATTCTCTTCGGAACATATCTACTATGCACATCCGTATTCTTCCTGGGAGAAAGGGACTAATGAGAATCACAATCGTTCAATTCGCAGATTGTTGGCAAAAGGTACAAAGAAAACGACTTCTCAAGAAGTCGCTTTTATAGAAAATTGGATTAACAATTATCCTAAAAAATGTTTGAGCTACAAGTCGCCGAATGAATTTCTTCTGAGTGGCTAACTTCAACTTGAAATTTAGCGAAAACAAAAAAATTAAAATTTTTTAAAAAAAATGAGCAAAAAGGGTTGCCAAGAAAGCTGTAGTGTTGTATACTAAGAAAGTCCTGAAGGAAGAGTTCCTTAAACGGGACAGTTAGTTGATAAAGGTTCGGTTCATCCGAACCAAGTCAAAAAAACTTCAAAAATTTT
>NZ_JAOBSU010000057.1:0-11408 GCF_025447695.1 Streptococcus danieliae
AAATCAAAAACTTCTAGAAACATTGATCTATCAGGGTTTCTAGAAGTTTTTTTAGTTATCTATGAATAATTCGGGTTCTCAAGATTTGCAGCATAAGGCATTGGAACGTCTTCACCCGCACAGCGGCGAATTGGGGCGTCCAAATAATCAAAGGCCTCTGATTCAGCAATTATTGCAGAAATCTCTCCAATAAAACCGCTTGTTTTATGAGCATCGTTGACGAGAACAACTTTTCCTGTTTTCTTGACGGAATTGATGATGATTTCCTTATCCAGAGGCACCAAGGTCCGTGGATCAACGACTTCAACAGACACGCCAGTCTCAGCTAACTCTTCTGCCGCCTGGAGAACACGCCGAAGCATTTTACCATAGGTTACGACGGTGACATCGGTTCCTTCTCTTTTAATTTCCCCCTTACCTAAAGGAATCACATATTCAGGATCGACCGGCACCTCGCCTTTTTGGTTAAATTCGGATTTGTACTCTAAGATAATAACAGGGTTATTATCGCGGATAGAGGCTTTAAGAAGCCCCTTCATATCGGCAGGGGTTCCCGGAGCGACAACCTTCAAGCCTGGAATATGGGTAAACCAGCTCTCCAAGGATTGGGAGTGCTGGGCTGCCGAGCCAACACCATTCCCAGCTGCACAGCGGACAGTCATAGGCACCTTGCCCTTGCCTCCAAACATGTAGCGGGTCTTAGCAGCCTGGTTGACAATCGCATCCATAGCAATGACAGAAAAGTCCATAAAGGTCATATCGACAATCGGACGGAGCCCAGTCATGGCAGCACCTGCTGCAGCACCAGAAATGGCTGATTCTGAAATCGGCGTATCGCGAACCCGCTCGGGACCAAATTCTTCTAACATCCCGACAGAAGTTCCAAAATCGCCACCAAAGATTCCGACATCTTCTCCCATCAGGAGAACATCTGGATCTCGGCGCATTTCTTCAGACATAGCTAGGATAATGGTATCCCGAAATGACATTAATTTAGTTTCCATGTGTGATATACCTCTCTTACTCCGCATAAACATCTTCAAAGGCTGATTCTAGGGGTGGGAATGGGCTGTTTTCAGCAAATCGAACAGATTCTTCCACCAGCTCTTTAACTTCTGCCTGGATAGTATCCAATTCCTCAGAACTAGCGATTTGCTGATCTAGTAGGTATTTCCGTAAATTTTCAATCGGGTCCTTTTTCTTCCATTCTTCAACTTCTTCGCGTGTCCGGTATTTACCTGGGTCAGAAGAGGAGTGTCCCAACCAACGATAGGTTACACTTTCAATCAGAACAGGTCCCTTACCAGAACGAACATGGGAAACGGCTTCTTGGAAACCTTTATAGACATCCAAGATATTATTACCATCTTCAACAAAGATACCTGGAATACCGTAGGCAGTAGCCCGTTGATAAATATGCTCCACATTGGTCATTTTTTTGATATCTGCTGAGATTCCATAACCATTGTTGATACAAGCAAAAATAACTGGTAACTTCCAAATTGAGGCCATATTCACCGCTTCGTGGAAGGCTCCTTCATTGGTAGCCCCATCTCCAAAGAAGCAGACAACAATTTTGTCAGTTCCTTTCATTTGTTGGGTTAGGGCAGCACCAACGGCGATTCCCATACCACCCCCAACAATTCCATTGGCCCCCAGGTTTCCAGCATCCAGATCAGCAATGTGCATGGACCCCCCTTTCCCTTTACAGGTTCCGGTGTATTTCCCGAGGATTTCAGCCATCATTTCATTAAGATTGATGCCTTTTGCGATGGCTTGGCCGTGACCACGGTGGTTGGAGGTGATCAAGTCATCGGGATTGAGGGCCATCATAGCCCCAACATTGGCAGCTTCTTCCCCAACGGAAAAGTGGGTCATCCCTGGAACTTTTCCTTTTCTCACCAGTTGGGCGATTTTTAAATCCATGCGACGAATTTCTTCCATTTTACGAAACATGTTCAGTAAAAGAGATTTATCTAGTGTTTCCATATGTTTCCCCTTCTTAAATTTCACAAACTTACACTTCTTATTTTATCTTGTCTTGAAATCCCTGTCAAAGGAAAAGTTACAAAAGAAAAAAGCCTAGAGTGTTAGAGTTTTTTAACACTAGCTAGACTTTGATTGGTTCCAATTATTCCGCCAACGTTTCAACGTCGTGGATGATATTGTGAATGACGTTAAGATTGTCTGAAGTGAAGATAAACATATCATTTCCTTGCAGTTCTGCAAATGCTTCTGGCATACGAAGGCTGGCTTTCAAATTCGCTGCATAGCGCTCCAAAAGCTCTTCTTTGGATATTTGATAGTTGAACCGATCACGGCGAGCAATTGCCAGAGCATGATTTACAGGACCATCTGCTTCAGGGAAACCATTACCAGCAACAAGGCTAGCATAGTCACGGAAAAGATCACGTGAATATCCAAAATTGTAGACATCTATTGCAAAGGCTCCAGCAGGACGGTTGTTGTACTCGACAGCGATATAGTCATCGCCATTTCGGAAAAACTCAATATGGAAGAAGCGTTCTTTCATACCGAATGCTTTGACAGCTGCTTCTCCATACTGGCGTAGTAAAGGATCGACTTCCATCTGGGTGTAATAAGCAAACCCTTTTTGCTGTAAGAGAATGTTTAATGGAGTATCTGTGTAGTCAAAGGATGTTGACCAAACGATATCCCCCTCAGCATCGACCAAGCCATCAAAGGTACACATTTCTGTACTGGTTACAAATGGTTCTAGGAAATAAGCTACACTGCGATCCCAATTTTCAAGGAAATCCCGAACAGAACGTGGGTCATCCAGTTTATAAGTTGCCGCAGCCCCTACTCCATTATCCGGTTTTGCAATGAGAGGAAGACCGAGACGTTCAACCGCTTCCTCCACTTCTTCATCGGTGGTCACAACACGCCCTGGAGTTACAGGTACCCCTGCTGTACGGAAAATTTCCTTCATTTTGGACTTGAATTTAGTCTTTTCAATATCTCCATTTTTAGGGCCAAAGACATTAAATTGTGTCCGTAGTTGGGCATCCATTTCCAACCAGTATTCATTTTGTGATTCAATGCGGTCAATGGGACCATGTTTGTAGAATAGAAAGGCCACTGCACGTTTTACTTCATCCAAATCTTCCAAGTTAGATACGCGGAAGTATTCGGTCATAGCCTCCTGTAGTTCATGCCCCAGCTGCTCATAAGGCTCTTGGCCAATACCGAGTACAGTGACCCCTTGTTTAGCCAATTCAATAGAAAATTTCTGAAAATTTTGTGGGTAATACGGTGAAATAACGATGTAATTCATAATTCATCTCCTTTTATAAATCAAGACTTTCTAAGAAATACGGGAATTGGACACGCCACCAATCCCAATCATGGGCCACATCATAGCCCCACACATCAAACCAGGCTGGAATTTGTTTGTCCTCAAAGGCTGCTTTCAAGCTATAAAATGAGGGCAATCCATCTTGTTCCCAAGCTCCTAGACCCGTGCAAACAATGATATTAGCAGACTGGTAATGGTCTAGGAACCATGGATCATTTTGATGCCAGATATAGTCGCTCGGAGAATTTTGGTAAATTTCTTTATCATCTCCATATTCACCAACAAAGAAACGAGCATCATACACACCACTCAAGGCAATTACTGTTTGAAACACATCTGGATGTTGCAAGAAGAAGTTCAAGGCATGATAAGCTCCCATGGAACATCCAGAGGTCATCAAAGATCCTTCCCAATTAGTCAAGGATTTGATAAAAGGCACTGCCTCTTGAATCACGTAGCGTTCATAGGCCAAGTGTGCTAAAGCACGATCATGACCAGGCTTCCAATTGGCCTCCCAACTTTCATCATCAATGCTAGACAAGGTGAAGAATTGGACTTTGCCCTCGTCAACAAAACGTTGAGCCGCATGCACCATGCCAAAATCATAAAACTCATTGTGGCTGCCACCTGATGATGGGAAGACAATCACTGGTACTCCAGCATGCCCATAACGGTTCAAGTGCATGTCACGACCTAATTCGTGACTCCAATGTACAAGATTTTCGATATTCATAACCTTCTCCTTTTACCTTTCATCATGGTGCCAAAAACGACTCAAAAATCGGAAACAATCTCCTAGTTGTTCAGACCAAGCAATCTCATTGTGCTCAGCATCTGTCTGCACTACTAATTCTAGATTGTTAATACTATGCCCCATACGAATGAGATCTTTAAAATAGCGAATGGAAGAGCTAACATAAGCTTGCTTAATATTACCTCCAATTAAGCTCTTATCCGTCTCATCGTCTTCTTGAGTTCCTACATAGATATAAATCCGTTGCGGAGCTAGCATCGGTGTTCGTTCAATATAGCGATTGAAAGCGTCCTGGTGTAGGAAGTTGGCCGAAGAGAAAATTCCCAGACAACCAATCCGATCTTGGTAGGCCAACCCCATAAATTGGGTAATATTCCCACCCAGAGAACTTCCAATCATAGCCGTATATTCCCGTTGCGGCTTAGTTCGGTATTCCTGATCAATAAAGGGTTTGACCACTTCCATAACAAATTCTGCATATTCAATTCCCTTACCACCAAAACTAATACCTGGGATCCCTCCTTGGAATTTCCAAGCAGAGTACTCATTCATGCGGTTTTCACCATCATTATCAATAGCCACCACAATCATTCGGTCAATATCTGGATTACGCTTAATGGTTGGAATGACCTTCCAAGAATAGCCACTAAAAGCCTCTTTACTATAGAGAACATTCTGACCATCATGGAAGTAAACAACCGGATAGAAGCGCTCCGTATCTTGTTCGTAGTTCTTTGGAAGAAGAACCCGCACGCGCCGAGCTTCCCCACTATAAGGAACTTCCAATTCATGCGTCTGCATGTCTAAATAAAAGTAAGATTGATTCATTGTCTGAAAACTCTCTATATTCAAAAACTTTAACTCAGTATACCACAAAAGCCCAAGGCTGTATATATATTTTTGAAGATTTTCAAAAAGTTTTCTTAAATGAATAAAAATAAGACCAAGTCCAGGCCAGACTCAGTCTCAGTTCTTATTTTTCAAGATAGGGTTGCAAATCCTCCAGCGCTCGTGCAGCAATTTTCTCATACCGCTCCTTCTTATCACGGATACGCGGCCCATCCAATTCCTTGATAATCCCAAAGTTTACATTCATCGGCTGGAAGTGTTTGCTATCGGTTGAAGTAATATAGTGCGGTAAACTGCCAATGGCAGTTGTTTGCGGGAAAAGCACCTCCTCTTCACCCCGGAAAAGGGCAACAGCATTAATCCCAGCTACTAAGCCAGAAGCCGCTGATTCCACATAACCTTCGACTCCCGTCATTTGTCCTGCAAAAAAGAGATTGACTTGCTTTTTGGAACGGTAGCTTGGGCTGAGGAGGTTAGGAGAATCCATATAGGAGTTCCGGTGCATCACCCCATAGCGGACGAACTCAGCATTTTCCAAACCAGGAATCATTTGGAATACCCGTTTTTGCTCGCCCCATTTGAGGTGGGTTTGGAAGCCAACAATATTGTAAAGGCTACCAGCCGCATTGTCCTGACGAAGCTGAACTACGGCATAAGGAGTTTTGAAGTCCCCATCCCGCGGCCCTTCATAGTCGTCTGGGTATTCCAGTCCAACAGGTTTCATCGGACCATAAAGCATGGTTTTGATACCCCGTTTTGCCATGACCTCAATGGGCATACAGCCTTCGAAATATTTTTCTTTTTCAAACGAATTCAAAGGAGCTTCTTCTGCGTTGACCAAGGCATCATGGAAGGCCATAAATTCTTCCTTGGTCATGGGAGCATTGAGGTAGGCTGCTTCCCCTTTATCATAACGAGATTTAAGGTAAACCTTACTGTGGTCGATGGTGTTGACATCCACAATCGGAGCTGCCGCATCATAAAAGTAAAAACCAGTTCCACCATTGAGCGCGTGGATCTTCTCGGCTAGGGCATCGCTGGTTAAGGGACCAGTCGCCACAATCGTGATTTCATCCTCAGGTAAGTCTTGGATCTCTTCACGGATAACCTCAATCAGCGGATGGTTAGATAGTTCCTCTGTCACGGCTTGCGAGAAACCTTCCCGGTCGACAGCCAAGGCTCCGCCTGCAGGAACACGGGTTGCTTCTGCAGATTTTAAGATAAGAGAATCTAAGCGACGCATTTCTTCCTTGAGCAATCCTACCGCATTGGTTAGGGCATCTCCTCTAAGCGAGTTGGAGCAGACCAACTCGGCAAATTGATCGGTTTTATGTTGGGGTGTTTTTTTAGGTCCCCGCATTTCATACAAGCGAACTGGGATGCCACGTTTGGCAATCTGATATGCCGCTTCACTGCCGGCTAAACCAGCGCCAATTACATTAATATGAGTTGTTTTATACATTATTTAACCTTTGCTTCTTCATAGTCTCCGTTGACACAGACAACCTGCTTGCCGCCACCGCGGACTTTCTTTTCAACGAGCGTTCCCTGACATTTTGGACAACTTCGCCCAACAGGTTTGTCCCAGCTGGTAAATTCACAGTCTGGATAGCGATCACAACCATAGAATAGACGATTCTTTTTACTCTTACGTTCGATTACTTGCCCTTGTTGGCATTGAGGGCAGGTCACACCAATTTCCTTGACAATCGCCTTAGTATTACGACAGTCGGGGAAATTACTGCAGGCATAGAATTTTCCATAGCGGCCTAGTTTGATCACCATAGAATTTCCACAGACATCACAGTCAAAGCCAGCTGGTTCATCCTTGATTTGGATTTTTTCCATTTCTTCCTCAGCCTTGCCCAATTCTTTTTTAAAGGGTTGATAGAACTGATCAATAACCTTCTGCCATTCTTCCTGGCCAATCTCGACATCATCCAAACGGGTTTCCAAGTCGGCTGTGAAATGAACGTCGACAATGTCTGGGAAGAACTCGACGATTAGCTTGTTGACAATTTCACCCAACTCGGTTGGTTCAAAGCGCTTGGCTGCCAATTTAACATAATAGCGTTTCTGGATGGTTTCAATGGTTGGGGCATAGGTCGAAGGACGGCCAACACCGTTTTCCTCCAGGGTTTTGATCAGGGTTGCCTCTGAATAGCGAGCGGGTGGCTGTGTAAAGTGCTGTTCGGGTTTGCTGGAAATCCGTTTGACTTGATCGCCAACCTCCATATCTGGCAGCATTTTATTGCGGTCACTGTCATTATAAATAGCTAGATACCCATCAAATTTAACTTGACTACCATTAGCTGTGAAACGCACACCGGCTTGTTCCAAATTGACCTTCATGGTATCAAAGATGGCTGCAGTCATTTGACTGGCTACAAAACGGTTCCAGATTAAGGTGTAGAGTTTCAATTGGTCCTTGTCCAAATACTTGCTGATTGATTCAGGCGTTAGGTGGACATTAGAGGGACGAATGGCTTCGTGAGCATCCTGGGCTGAGCTAGCATTTCGCACCTTGCTTCCGTGTTTGGAATAATTGGCTCCAAAACGCTCGGTGATAAAGTTAGCTGCCTCATTGGTCGCAATGGGACTAATCCGAGTGGAGTCAGTACGCATATAGGTAATGAGCCCCTGAACTCCGCCGGAAATTTTAATTCCCTCATACAATTGCTGCGCCACGGACATGGTTTTTCGAGTCCGGAAATTGAGCTTGTTGGCCGCATCCTGTTGGAGGGAAGAGGTTGTGTAAGGAAGGGGCGCATTTCTCCGGCGCTCCTTCTTTTCAACCTTAGTTACCTCAAAGTCATCGGATTTAAGAAGGCTGAGTACCTCCTGAACATCCTCATTGGTTTTCAACTCTTTCTTTTTCCCGTTCACTCCATAAAATGAAGCTTGGAACTGCTTATTGCCTTTTTTAAAGACGGAATCGAGGGTCCAGTATTCTTCTGGAATGAAGGCATTAATTTCAGCTTCGCGGTCAATAATCAATTTAAGGGCGACAGATTGAACCCGGCCGGCGGACAACCCTTTTTTGACTTTTTTCCAAAGAATCGGAGAAATGGAATACCCCACAATCCGGTCTAAAACGCGTCGGGCTTGTTGGGCATCCACTAGATCCATATTGATGCTCCGAGGTTCTTTAAAAGCGCTCTTAACCGCATCTTTTGTGATTTCATTAAAAACCACGCGATTGTCGTCTTCTAGGTTTAAATCCAGGATATGGGCCAGGTGCCAAGAAATAGCTTCTCCTTCACGGTCTGGGTCACTTGCGAGAAAGACTTTTTTGGCTTTTTTAGCTTCTTTCTTAAGATCGTTGATTAGGGGTCCTTTTCCACGAATGTTGATGTATTCAGGTTGGTAATTGTTTTCAAAATCAACAGACATGGAGGATTTTTTCAGATCGCGAATATGGCCCACACTAGCCATGACCTTGTAATTACGACCGAGATATTTCTCAATCGTTTTAGCCTTGGCTGGGGATTCGACGATCACTAAATTTTTCTTAGGAGTGGTTTTTTTCTTTGTTTTCGTAACCAATCTCTTCACCTTTCACTTCAAATTAAACTGGGACAAGTTTACTCTATTTTCATAATCCTGTCAACAATTCAGTATCTCTATAGGAAAACTTTAAGTTAGTTTTAAGTCGTTGAGAATGTCTAAACCGCATGAAACATAGCGTGCTCCCTCTTTCAAGAGCTGGTGACACCCTTCATGACTTTCTAATAGAATCGAACCAGGAATGGCATAGATCTCCCGGCCAGATTCTAGGGCGCGATCCGCTGTAATTAAACTGCCCGACCGTACCTTGGCTTCAGCCACCAAAACTGCTGCAGACAAGCCTGCGATAATCCGATTGCGATTGGGAAAATGGTAGGGCTTGGCAGTTTCCTGGGGACCATACTCGCTCAGTAATAGTTGGTGCTGTCCCATATATTCTTGTAGGCGCTTGTTTTCCAGAGGATAGACCCGGCCCAAGCCAGTCCCTAAGATCCCGATTGTCGGTGTTGCTGCTCTGAGGGCTGCCTTGTGAGCCGCGGTGTCAATGCCCCTGGCTAAGCCACTGACAATCGCCAATTTTCCTTGAAGCTCCGTAATAATTTTGGAAACAGCTTGGATTCCGTAAGGGCTGGCCATACGACTACCAACAACCGCGAGCGCAGGCAGTTGTAACAAGTCCAGATTCCCCTGGTAAAACAGCAACAAGGGCGGGTCATAAATTTCTTTGAGACTAGCTGGATAGACAGAATCGTCTACGACAAAAGAGGGAAAGGAATGAAATTCCGCTCGCAAGGCCTGTGGATCCAGTTTCTTAGCCTTCTGGAGGCGGTCAAAGGGCTCTTTACAACCAGAGACCACCAACCGATTGCGGAGAACTTCTTCTCCTCGGCCTTTCTCATAATCGATAATCTTCCGAATTTGAGAATTGCTTAACCCTAACTTACGTAAGTAAAAGATATCAAATGCTTTCATGATTCACCTCTCTTGCTTATTCGCAAAAGAGATGAAAAATTACAGATCCTTGAGGGGAGCGAAGGTCATTCTATGGATAGGAGAAGGACCTAGTTGGGCTAGGCCCCGTAGATGGTTCGCTGTCCCATAACCCACATTATTTGCAAAATCGTAACCTGGAAACTGCTGATCATAAGCCTCCATGAGTCGATCCCGCTCTACCTTGGCAATAATACTAGCTGCAGCAATCGACTGACTACGGGTATCCCCCTTAATCAAACTGGTTTGCGGCAGCGGAAGATCCAGCTCCATGGCATCAATCAAAAGATAGTCCGGCTGAATCTCCAGCTTCTGGATCGCTTCCTGCATGGCCAGCTTACTAGCCTGGTAAATATTGACCTGATCAATCATTGCTGCATCGATACAGCCAATACCGATAGCAAGCGCTTCTGCTTTAATGGCCTCATAGACTTCCATTAATTTCTTTTTGCTTAATTTTTTAGAGTCGTTAATCCCCCTAATCCGGCTAGAGGCTGGCAAAATGACTGCCGCAGCCAAGACGGGTCCTGCTAAGGGTCCGCGACCAACTTCGTCAACCCCAGCGATCGTTGTGTATCCTTGGGCATACAACTCCTTTTCAAAAGCCACCAAGGATTCCACGCGCTCCTGCTCAGCCAAGGCAGCCTGCAACTGCTTTTGCCGCTGTACCAAGAGCTTCTGAACCCCCTGCCGTGAATCCTCCTGCAAGTCCAGAAAAAGAGGGTGGTCCAAGCGATCCACCCCTGCTAGTAAGGCCTTAATTTCGTTAATCGTTGCCATTTAAATCACCTACCCGGTCCAAGGTATAACGTCCAAGCTTGCCATCACGAACCTCTTTGACAAACAATTGGTAAAAACGGTCATAATCCTCTCGAAAACCTAACAAGTTTGTCCCATCCATAATATAATCCGGTGTTTCCAAATCCAAGGATAGCTTGGGAAAACGCTCCTGTAAACGTTCTGGATAATAGATTTTGAAGTAATCCAGTCCAAAAATCGTCACCTCGTCCATTGGTAGCAACTGGTCTTTGATGGCTCCCGTTAGAGCTAGTTTCAAAGCCACTTGCTCATCCTCAAATTTTGGCCACAGAATCCCTGGTGTGTCTAAAATTTCCAAATCCTTGTTGGTCCGCAACCACTGTTGGCCCTTGGTCACACCTGGCTTATTGCCCGTTACCGCTATTTTTTTACCCGCCAAACGATTCATCAAGGTTGATTTTCCAGCATTGGGAATCCCAATAATCATGGTTCGCAGAGTCTGTGTCCGGATTCCACGCTCTTCCTGCCGTTGTAATTTAGCAGCCATGAGCGTTTTCGCGGCCTCGGTCACTTTCTTGACACTGGAGGCCTCTTTAGAATTTAAAGCCAGAACCGTCTTGCCCTGCTTTTCAAAATAAGTACGCCATTCTTGGGTTACCTGCGGATCTGCCAAATCTGCCTTGTTGAGAATTAACAACTGTGGCTTATCCCCAACAATCTTTGTTAACATGGGATTTTGACTAGATAGGGGCAAGCGCGCATCGACCAAGACCGTCACAAAATCGACAAACTTGAGACTCTCCTGCACCTGCCGTCTCGCCTTGGACATATGTCCAGGGAACCATTGAATTGTTGCCATCTTTAAAATCTCCTTCACTACCAAGTTTTTAGAGGATGCTTACTCCTCCTATTATTCATCCTATTCAACCAGGGTTTATTCAGGGGGTTGCTCTTGATAAATCTGACCAATAATAGAGTCCCCCGATACCAGAAAAAATGACTGATCAACTTGTCAATCAAATTGAAAACAGTTATGCCACTTTATTGAATTAAAACAGCTAGAAACGCTATTAAATCAACGTTTACAACTGTTTTTTATATAATCTTATTCATTATACCACATTCCGCTGCTCTTTGAAGGAGAGGCTCGCCCCCTCCCGAGTTTATCACTTTATGTTATAATCAACCTAACTCAATCGCTTGATAGAACTGGATTTTTTTGAAATTTCC
>NZ_JAOBSU010000058.1:0-11153 GCF_025447695.1 Streptococcus danieliae
AAACCATTCGTTTGCGTTTGGCAATCTATAAAGTCTCATATCTCATTCTCCAATCGTTTTTCTTTAATTATACCAAAACCATAAGCCAGAATTGGTCTTTTCCGTGGTTCGATTCCACGGCTGGCTGTTGCCCAACAGGGCGAATAAAATTTTATAGGAAGGGAGGTGGCGGTGATGCAGTGGACACTAGAAGCTATGCGTATAAATCGAGGTTTAACTCAGAGTGAACTTGCTGAAAAATTTGGAGTGTCTAGTCAAACTATCGCACGATTGGAAAAAGATAGTTCTGATATCGGCTATCAGCTATTGAAAAAGTATTTGACATTTTTTAATGTTAAATTTGATGATATTTTTTTAGGTAAAAAATACGAAAATTTCGTAGATTTAAAAAGTGGTGTCTAGTCATAAAGGAGGCGTAGGATGATGGAAAACCAAACTTTGATTTTTTTATCGAACATCCAAAAAATGTTCAGGGATATTGAAGAAGCCTATGAAAACGAAAAAGACCCCCTTGCAAGGTGCGAACTTGCAAAAGGGTACTTAGTTTTAGGCGATTTCCTAGATAATGCAGGTGTTTTATCTACCGAACTGAACAGAGAGTCTGTTGCAATTACAATAGACTCGAAAAAAGTCGGGGAAATAATCAAAAATCGTTATTTATAGCCTTTAGCGCTGCTGAATAGGCATTTCGATAGATAGCGTATATATCAAAGGGGTTTTGTTTATCGTATTTACCAGAACGAATATTCGACGCTTCGATTTTTGTGGCTAAGAGAGCTGAATCATGCGCTCTCTGTTCATTTGTTAATTTATCCATAACTTTCCCCTCCTTTCTATCTTGATAACTCGATTATAGCACTGGAGAGGAGGTAGGCAAAAGGAAAAGAGGTAAGTAATGACAGAAAAACTAATTCATAATTGGGAAAGGAAAAATCATCAGTTAAGTCAACTGATGATTGATAGCCTAGAAGGCTTGGATGTTTGGGAGACGGTTCTGGCTCTCGGAAAAATTAGGAAAGGGATATAGAGAGGTAGTGATGGAGAATGGCATTGAACAAGAAAACCATTAAAGTTTGTGGTCTGACTTATACAGTCGTTGTGACTGAGTATTTTAAAGCGGGAGATGATGATAGGAATCTCTGGGGATATTGCGACCATGAAAGTCAAACAATCTACATTAGAGAATCGTTGTCAGAACAAAAGAAAAGGCAAGTGCTAATCCATGAGTTAACACATGCCGTCTTGCACGAAGCTGGATATCCAGAACAAGATGAGGATATGGTCAATCGCTTTTCCATTATTCTTCATCAGGTTTTACAAGATAATCAAGGTTTAATGACTTGAATCAGAAGGGAGAGAAGTCATGATTAATATCATCACAGAGTACGATAATGCTTTATTTATCAATGATTACCGAGTGCCTTTTGTGCTAAAAGACTCTGTTGTCTTTGATAAGGAGAATGGACAAGTGACGCTGACTATTGCAGTAAGTGATTATTATCGTGTTTTTGAACAAATGGAAGTTGAAGAAACGTATAAATTCTCTGATTAGGAGGTGGGATAAATGTTTAAAAATAAAACCAACCAATCTTTAAAGAACACAGTTGAAAGGTTAGAGGTGGAGAATGAAGCCTTACGATCTGAGTGCCGCTTCTTGAGAAAGATGATTGATGATGAACGTAACTTCTTTCTACAGGTACTAAAATATAATTCGGTTGAAGAGTACAGAAAAGTTCGTCGTATGAATCTGGATCATGCAAAAAAGAGTTGCTCAGCGCAACCCTAAAAAATCAACCATGATGTTCTGTAGGCATGCAGAAAAAACAACCATCAAATTTTTTCCAAGATAATTTTCTAGCATTCTGCATTGCTTGAAAGTCATAGGTGAACTCCCCAATGTATGAAGCATTATGAAGATTAGGCATGTATTTACAATTTGATCTATGAACTTCATGATTTCCATGCGAATCGGTTTTGTCGTTGTACCAGTAATAAGGCATAATTTTTCCTCCTTTCCGTGAATTTTTGAGTAAAAATAATGAACGCTTTCTACTCAAAATCATTATATTACGCTAGGGGAGTATGGATAATGTTACCCGCTAATGAAAAAAAGCCCCAACAAACGGCAATTCGTCAGGGGCTAACTAAAATAAATCACTTTAAGTATACCACAGAAAGGAGTTTTTATGGACGATATAGCAGATAGTTTAATAAAACGGTTTATTTCGAAGTTAAAGGTGGCAATCGCAGAAGTCTTTGAAACCTTCAACATTGAACTTGCTCTACCTTTGATTTTAAACAGTGAGCAATGTAAGAAGTTGCTTGGTGTTAGTAACTATGAACGTTTCCAAGAAATAATTTCCATTCCTGGTTTTCCAAAGATTGACAAAGGTAAAGGTTCCCATGTTCGCTTTCCGAGAGATGCAGTCGTGGAATGGATGAAGAAGAATTGGGAACTAATGGGCACCTCTAAAAACTAAATTTCTGAAAATCTAAATGTTGATTTATCAAGGTTTGAGTGATTAAATTTGAAGAAAAACTGGGGTTTTTAGAGGTGCCCTAATATAGAAAAAGGAGACAAACATGATTACAACAATTTCACTAATGGTTAATATTGCAGCTATTGCATTTCTTGCGCTAAATCTGCGAAAGAAAAAAACTCAGATTAAAGTTTCAGAAGTTCGTGAACGTCCAGTTGGCTTCATTGATTACAAGACTGGGCGGCGCGTGGATATTAACCAGGCAACTAGAAAAGAAGAGTTTGTGAATTAGGAGGAGAAATAATGACACAATCAGAGCGTATCCGAGAGTATTATAAGGGACATCCCGATGCTAGCTACAAAGAGGTAGAAGAAGCTCTGGATGTAAAGAATGGGACAGTCCGAAATGTAGTCAATAGGGATATCAAAGCGGGTCTATGTATCCGTTCGGAAGATGGAGGTTTAGATTATTCACCCTATCAGGTAAAAAATGAAGCTCTCGTTGATTTGTTGGATTGGAAAAATGATAATAGGCGAGAGTGGGTTGATATGCTGACGAGAGCAGCAGAAAAGGAAACTGATAGCAATACCATGCGCCTATTAATTAAAGAAGCAAATAAACTGATGAAAGAGGTGACTAGATAATGGCGACTTTATATGATTTAACAGGGCAGTTCCTGAATATTTACCAAATGGACATCGATGAAGATACCAAGCTCGACACGATTGAGTCTATGGGATTGATTGAAGATTTGGAAGATAAGGCGGAAGGATACGCCAAGGTTATTCGAAATCTGGAGGCGGATAAAGCTAGTTATAAGGTAGAAAAAGAGCGCTTTGCTGCTAAGGAAAAGGCAGTTGATAACAAGATTAAACTGCTAAAAACTAATCTTCAAACAGCCATGGAACTGACCGGTTTGACCAAGATTGACGGGGAACTCTTTAATTTATCTCTACAAAAAACTAAGGATAGCGTCATCATCGAAGAGGATAAGCTACCAAAGAAATACTGGAATAAGAAAGTGACAGAAATTCCTGATAAGAAGGGACTCTATGACCTGCTTAAGGAAGGGAAGAAAATCAAAGGTGCAAGTCTACAAGAAAATAGAAGTTTGAGGATTCGATAATGCGAATTTTAGCGATTGATCCAAGCAGTAACAAAATCAAGACATCGACAACAGGAATTGTCTTATTGGAAAATGCCCGCCTGGTTGATAGCTGGGTAGTAGAATACGGGACTGAGGGTTTTTGGAGCTGGTTTCAAGCGATTGGTTGTGACCTTGATTGTGATGTTGTAGTCATTGAGAAGTTTGAGGCTAGAGACAATGACCATTCAAAAGATAACTCGGTTCTGGAAACCATCGCTGCTATTCAACTTCGCTATCCGGAGGCTATTTTACAGCGGAATGCTGGCTATCAGTCAGATATTCCCAATAATTTACTGAAGGTTCTGGGGCTGTGGAAGTTCGAAAAGAGCCACCACCAAGATGTTAGGGCTGCCGCAAGGCTTGGACTCTTCTGGGCCATGCGCAACGACATGGAAGAAGTTATTCAAGACATCGGGAAGGCGGTGAGAGAGTATCGCGTTAGAACTCAGAAAATGGCAAGCTGAAGCAATTAGGCGAACAGACCGCCTGACCAATGGGATTTTTTTAGAGGCTCTTGGGGGCCGTGGTAAGACAATCTGTGCGCTTGAGATTTGTAAGCATAAGAAAGCCAAGAAGGTGCTAATCGTCAACAACCGTCTCTCTATCCTTGATGGGTGGAAAGAGACGGTTACTAAGTTAGGTTATGACCAAGAAATAAATTTCACCTTTTTAACAGACAGAAGTCTACAAAATAAGGTCAAGAAAGGCAAATTGACCTATGATGTCCTAATCATTGATGAATGGCAGAATATGTCTTCTGAGAAGAATGTCACAGCCTATGCCAAAATTAAGCGTTCTTATACAGTCGGTCTTTCTGCAACCCCTATCCGGAAAAAAGGCCAGAACTTCTATCCGCTTGAAAAAACGATTTTTGGATGGGCCACGCCTAATCGCAAGTTCGATTGGCAGAAAGTCCACGGCAAGATGGTTTATGACGCCTTTACCTATTCTAAGGAGAAGTGGGAAGACTTTAGGGACTATGAAGCCTATATTTCTAATCTTCCTAATTTTTTTCGATGGGAAGAGATTGAGGAGATTGAAAATGCTGTTGAGAACAATGGCTTTGAGACTAAGTTTTACCCGGTCACAGTTCCAGCTGGGAACCCTGAATTGCTAGCAGAATTTCGAAGCCTGAACCTGGTGACCATTGACGGAGCTACGGCCATGGCTAAGCAGTCCTTTGGACGTAAAACCTTTGAGCGATATTTGAATCAAGCGGGTGTCAGAGTGGCTTTCCCAAAATTGAAAGCCATCAATGCAGATACTCCACTTATGCTCAAGCTAGATGGTCTGATTGAGCGGGCACCACACGGCATGCTCATTGTCAGCAACTCTAAACAGATTGTCAATGTCGTCCGGGAACGCCATCCAGAAATTGGAATCTGGACAGGGGACATCCAGGAGGGCTTGGATAACAAGGTTGTTGTCGCAACTAAGCAAGTGCTAGGGGTGGGAGTGGATGGATTGCAGCACAAATATCAGACTATCGTAGTGCTTGATCCAGTAGATGAATCTTCTGGAGAATATGACGACTACCGTCAATTATTATGGCGGATAACAGGAAGTCGTCAGCAACACGATGTAAATGTCATTGAATTTTATTACAAGGAGGAGTAATGTCTTGGAAATTCTAGCTTTAGAAAGAGAAAAAGACCACTTGGAAAAAGTTATCCAAGTAGCCAAAAATGGTGGTGAACGTTTTAGGCCACCTTTTCAAAGACGAACGCTGTCTATCAAAGAGCATCTTTCAATGATTTCTCATAATCTCGATAAACTGAGCGAGCAAGCGCAATGAACCAGGGTTCATAATTGGTGATTTTTAAGTATTTAAAGAACCCATCCTTGGTTTCCAATTCTACGTCATGGGCGTATTTCAAGATTTCTTTGGCGAAAATAACAGGAAAATCAAAGTCTTGTCCATCATCGTAGATCTCGTATTTATCCAATTTTTGCAAATACTCTTTAAAAGTCAAAGGTCTATTTCCTTTCCAAATTGATAGGCCTAGTATATCAAAACAAGGAGAATTAAATGTTTAAACTACCCGAAAACAAACCACAAATTCCGAAAGATACACCACGGAATTACTTCATTTATGGCGAGACCATGAGCGGTAAGTCTTACCTAGCCAATGAATTTCCCAATCCACTCGTCTTGAATACGGATGGAAATGCAGAAGCTAATAGCGTACCAAGTATTCAGTTAGTGAATGAAAAGAATGAGCAGGGGCGGATCACGAATTCAGTTATTAAGCAACTCGGTGAAATTTTATTGGCCCTGCAAACGCAAAAGCATTCATATGAAACAGTTGTCATTGATGTTATTGATGATGTGATTGAGATGATTAAGATTGCAGTGTGTGATGAATTGACCCCAGCTGGCAAACCACGGCTTAAATCATTATCTGAGATTCCCTATGGTAAAGGCTATGATTTCTTTAATCAGGCTATCACAGAGCTTGTAATTGATTTAAAGGCTCTACCGATGAATGTCATCTACATCAGTCGGCAGGTATCCGAATACGATGACAACGGAAATGCGACCAAAGATAAGCCAAGTTTAAAAGACAAGTATGTCAATCTTATCAACGGAAATTCTGATTTGATGATCCATGTCGAAAAGCTAGGGAATAATTATAATCGTGAAGTTGACCGTAAGCGTAAAACTTACTATGCGGACCAGGTTGATGATAAGGCTATTTTAAAAATCTTGGCGACTATTCGGGGCGCTGTAGAACCAGCTAAGGGAAATGCCCAACGGAAGGATGAAGTCGCTAAGACAGGCCGTAAAGCTAAAGAGGTAGCTGCTAAAGAAACAACCTCTGATGATGAACTATTTTAAGAATAAAGGAGAAAAATAAATGAGCTTACTAGATATCGCTAATGCAATTAAAAAAGAAGGTTTTGACCCTCGGAAAGACAGTGCAAATGGTCCAGCACCGATTCCAGCGGGTACTTATCCGGTAGTTTTGAAAAAAGCTACTTTTGATATTTCTGAAAAAGGCTGGGAGAGCCTAGGCTATCAATTTGAAATCCGCGATGGTGAATACAGTGGTCGGTCCGAGTTTGTTCGTTTTGGAACTCTAGAAGAATGGAACGGTAAGAGCTTGAGCTGGGCTGTTGAGCGGACGGTTAAATTTTTCCAAAAGGCTATTGCCTTAGCTAATGATGAGGCTTATAAGAAGGATTTTGAAGATGGAAAAACCATGGAGGAAGCCCTACAACGGAAAGCGGTTGGAACCTATTACAATCTGGTTGTTGAGGTCACACAAGGCAAGGGTGACAAAACCTATCGCAGCTATGATTTGTTAGAGGATGAGTACCAACCTGTGCAGCCAGGAGAAATTGATGATGATGACCTCCCTTTCTAAATCAGTGGGCGGTTGTTGATACAACAGACAGGACTTTTGGACCATTTGCGAGTTACGAGGCGGCCTTTGATTTTATGTTGAAGGACCACCTCAAGGTCAGTGAGTCAGAATATTATGCTGATGGTTGGAGTCAAGAGTTAGTTTATGTGGCGAGTTGGAGTGATAAATTATGAATTCAATGAAGGATTACGCCTTGCAGTATCAAAAATTGGGATTCTCAGTCATTCCCATTAGCCCTAAAAACAAGCGTCCGTTGATTGAGTTTGCGGATAAGGCAGCCATGACGGCAGAGGAGATTGAAGCTTTTTGGAATGGTTACCCCAATGCTAATATAGCGATTAGAACAACCAATTTCTTTGTGATTGATATTGACCGTCATGGCAAATCTGATGGTTTTGAATCTTTAAAAAAATGGAAAGATTTGGATCTGATTGAGCCGACACTCCAGGCCAAAACAGCATCTGGAGGAAAACACCTTTTCTACTTCAAACGTGAAGATAGTCCAATCAGTCAAATGATTGGTTTTCTTCCAGGAGTAGATATTAAGGCCCATGAGAATAACTATGTATTGGTAGCACCGTCTGCGACTGAGAAAGGTCAGTACGAGTGGGATCTGGAAAAGTCCAAGGAGGGTGGGACAATCGTAACACCTTCCAAGGAGTTGATCCAGGCTATCAAGCGTCAGTACGGAAAGACTAATGGTTACCGTTTTGATGGTCAAGATGGTCTAAGAGACTTGAAAAGGCGTTCTTATCAACGGGATAAGACTATGACGACTGAACTATTTGAGACTATAGCTCTTGGTTTTGGCGACGAGGGTGGTCGAAATGATAAGTTGGCCAGCTTTGTGGGCGGTTTGTTGTATCGAGCGGTTGGCGATGAACTTGTCTTACAGCTGGCAAGATTGGCTAATGCTAATAGCTCGAATCCTCTATCAGAGAAAGAGCTAGAGCGGACAGTTGAGAGCATGATCAAGAAAGATAGGAGGTGAAGGTTATTGGTGACGTTGTAAGTATTGATTCGCAACCCAAAATGATACTGACTGCAAAAGGGGATATTAAGGCGAATAGTCCTAGTAATGTGCTGATGTCCTTTAAGGCTGATGACCAACTGAGTATCTATCTAAAGCACAATGATTTTTCCCAAGAACATGAACTCATCAAGGAAATCAAGATAGGCAATACTTTATTCAAAAAAGGGGAGCTGCCTGCTAATTTTGACTCCGTCATTAAGGTCTATTTTGAAAGAGTCCTAGGTGTTGTTTTTTCTAATCAGGCTATGCTTGATGGTATGGAAACGTTTTTCTCGGAGCGCTCCTATAATCCTGTTTTGGAGTATATGGAGACCGCTGCTGAAAATTGGGATGGAAAAAATAGAATTGAGCGGATGTTGCAAGTCTACCTTGGAGCTGAAGATAACCCGCTTATCTCAAAGATTGCGCAAATGTGGCTTGTCGGTGCAGTTGCCAAGGTCTACGATCCCTATATCAAGTTTGATTATGTCTTGGACCTAGTGGGAGGGCAAGGAGTCGGTAAGACCTCCTTGCTTCAAAAGCTAGGTGGTGCCTGGTATACCGATTCAGTTACCGATTTTGCCAATAAGGATAATTACGACATCATGTTGAAATCCTTGATTGTCAATGATGATGAGATGGTGGCAACGAATCGAATGACCTTCGCAGAGACGAAAGCTTTTATTTCAAAAACTAGTCTTCGCTACCGAAAGCCTTACATGAAAAGGACGGAAGAGTTTGCCAAAAACTTTGTCCTGGCTCGAACAACAAACCAAAAAGAGTATTTGAAGGATAAGACCGGAGAACGCCGCTTCCTACCTGTGATGGCTGATGGTGGCAGGCAGAAGAAGCACCCGATGGAGATTGAGCCCGATACGATTGAGCAAATCTGGGGAGAAGCCGTTACGATTTACAAATCCGGAGTGGATTTGATGTTTGATGACGAAACCGAAGCAGAGTTGAATACTTATCGGGAGAAATTTATGTATCGAGATGAAGTCGAATTGCAGATTTTGGAATACTTAGACATGCCGGTTCCTACGGCCTGGGAATCTTGGCCTAGACAAAAACAGCACCGCTATACTCAGCGATGGTTTTCAAATGACAAATCTGATGAACATTGGGAGCCAGGAGAGGTTCCTTTGGACAAAATTTCTACTCGTGAGATGATGTTCAACATTTTCTATAAAAAGACGGACGATCGAAAATTGGCTCGAAAAATCAATCTCATTATGGATAATCATCCTGAGTGGGAGAAGGGACAATTTAGGCTTGGTGGAAAGATGGTCAGAGGATTCAAGAGAAAAAAATTACCGTGACACTCTAGAAAGTTAGTGGTACATCCGTTACACTTTGGGAAATTTAGGGTTACAGTGGTACGGTTAAGGTTACACTTGAGAAGTCTGAAAAAAGGCTTTAAATCAAGGTTTATAAGAGTTATATATACTACTGTACCACTGTACCACTTATTTTAGAAAAAATAATAAAAAAATATCATAAATAGAGAAAGCCTATTAAATGGGGATTTCTAAAAATTATTTTTTAATTTTTTGTTTTTTAGCGTTACAGTGGTACACCTTGATTTTTTAGGAATAAAAGGGGTCGAATTCGACCAGTTTAGAAATGAGGAAGGAGCGAAATGACAGAAAAAAAGAGTTATGTAGTCGAATACTGGTTTCAAGGTGAATATCGGGACTCGAAGTATTTTGAAACCAGAAAAGAAGCAATGGAATGGATGGATGAGAATAAGTCGTCTGTCTATGATTTTAAAATGGTGGAGGTGTGAAATGAATTTACTACGAACTTTCGGTTTTTTATTTCTGTACTACGTCACTATGAGTAAGCTTGGTGCAGAGTTTGATACTTTGGAGTCTCTCTTGATAGGAGTAGCAGCTGCCCCATTGTTTTTCAGAACTAAAAAGGAGAGATAGTATGCAGTGTAAATATTGTGGGGCATTTATTCAAGTTGGTCACACAAACAAAATACTAGGAATGGTAGACGTAATCCACAACCCAAAGCACTATCAAGGCAAGTACGGTTTAGAAGCTATTGAAATTATTGATAATTTCATTGGAGACTTAGAAGGTAAGGCAGCCTGGTCATGGGGTAACGCAATCAAGTATCTTACTCGTTTTCAGAAGAAAAACGGACTAGAGGATTTGAAGAAGGCCCGTAAAAATTTAGATTGGCTAATTGAGGAGATGGAGAAAAATGAGCAATTACAGAGTTAAGCATTTTGTATATATGATAGCGAGTGATATTGAGGATAATGTAAATGATTTCATTAGAGAAAACAAGATTGAAGTTTTGAGATATACCTTAATTTCGCCTACTTTAGAAACATTACCTCTATTTGTCGGCATTCTAGAATACGAGGAGCTGGATCATGAAGATTGATGATAAGCAAGTCAACGTGTTTGGACAGTATCTGTTTTTAGTAGATGGCAAGTGGATTTCTGTAAGTCCTTACGATTTTCACTGTTATCGAATTGGGGATACAGTTCCGCAGTATGTGCTGGAAAGGGCGAAATATTTATGATTGGACCATGTCATTTTTGTAAACAAGAAAAAGAAATTGCAGCTAGAGGGATAGCTTGCGGACCAGGAGGGGGATTCGTGGGACTTTGTTACGAATGTTCCTTCGCACTGTTTGAAGATGATGAAGATGATGATTGAGGAGAAAAATCAATGAAAAAATTATTAGTTTGTATTTTAGGAACGACTTTGCTTTTAGGAGCTTGTAGTAAAGCAGATCGTATTTCTTATAACGTGTCGAGAGAAGCAGATGATATTAACATTGTCCGGAAAATTACAGTTATCAATGCCATCAAAGGTGAAGTGCTGTATCAAGTGACAGGAAAGATGTCTATCACCGCTGATACAGACGACAATCAACTGGAGATTATTGCAGAAGATGATAAGGGTGGCTACAAAAAGCATTTTATCGGCTTATCTGATAATGTGACCTACGTCGTTGAAGATATTACTGGAAAAGATGTCAGCGATACTAAGTACACTTTGATTTTCAATCCTGACATGGTGATTCCGATTGATACGAAGTTGTCGAGGGTGTGTCAAGAATTTTGTGTAAACTCCAAAGCAGAGTTTGAATGTGTGTATTAATCGGACAAGGAATTGTAAGGA
>NZ_JAOBSU010000059.1:0-11097 GCF_025447695.1 Streptococcus danieliae
CGATTTCGAATTGGCGGCTCAGATCCGCGATATGATTCTCGAAATCAAGGCCTTAGACTAGCCTTTCGTGGTATAATAAACAATAAACTTATGAGGATTCTGGTGGTCAGAGCGAATGAGATGTGACCATCAGAATCCAACTATCAAAAATGGAAAGAGAGGAAGCAGGTGTACCAAGCCCTCTATCGTAAATATCGGAGCCAAACCTTTGCAGAAATGGTGGGGCAGCCTGTTGTCTCCCAAAGTCTTCGCCAGGCTGTGGCTACAGAGAAAATCAGCCATGCTTATCTATTTTCCGGTCCCCGAGGAACCGGAAAAACGTCGGCAGCTAAAATTTTTGCCAAGGCTATGAACTGTCCCAATCAGGTGGACGGAGAACCGTGTAATATCTGTGATATCTGCCGGGCCATTACCTTGGGGAGTCTGGAAGATGTGATTGAGATTGACGCAGCCAGTAACAATGGTGTGGATGAAATCCGTGATATTCGTGACAAGTCAACCTATGCTGCCAGTCTAGCCCGTTATAAGGTTTATATTATTGACGAGGTGCATATGCTCTCAACAGGAGCCTTTAATGCCCTCCTCAAAACCCTGGAGGAACCAAGCCCAGGCCTGGTCTTTATCCTAGCAACGACAGAATTGCACAAGATTCCGGCGACTATTCTATCCCGGGTTCAGCGCTTCGAATTCAAGTCCATCAAAGTCCCCGATATTGTGGGCCACTTGGAATGGATTTTAGCCCAGGAGGGCTTGGAAGCTGAGCCGGGAGCCCTAAGTCTGATTGCCCGTCGTGCAGAAGGTGGGATGCGAGATGCCCTGTCGCTTTTGGATCAAGCTCTCAGTTTGTTGGACGGCTCTAGCCTCAGCTTGGATGTGGTCGAGGAAATCACAGGTTCTGTTAGTCTGAGGGCTTTAGATGCCTATGTAGCAGGCCTTCGCAATCGAGATCTGGAAGAAGCCATGGATCATCTGAACACCATCCTCGACAGTGGCAAACAGCCGGCTCGCTTCTTGGATGATCTCTTGGCTTATTTTCGCGATTTGCTACTAAGTCAAGCTGGTTTGACCTTTACAGATCGCTCACCTCTGTTTCAAGAGAATCAGGAGTTGGCGCGTGACCGGCTCCTGGATATGCTGGGAATCTTGATCCAAGCCAATCAAACCCTGCGCCAGCTGAGTCAAGCCCGTCTCGCCCTAGAGATGATTACGGTTCAACTTCTGGATGAACCTACTTCTGACAAAGCAGCCGGTCCCCAAGTGGCCCGGCTGCAAGCAGAGGTAACGGCCCTTAAAGAAGAAGTTGCCCAACTCAAAAGGACTGGGGTCAGTCAAGTCCAATCCTTAAAATCAAATCCGGCCACAACTCGCCCAGAAACGAGAGTCAAACTAGATAAAAGTCGCTTTATTAAAATCCTCGAAGAGGCTGTTGAGAACCCAGTGTTGGCACGTGCCAACCTGACCAAGTTACAGGGAGCCTGGGGGGAAATCATTGAAAGTCTTTCGGGGGCTGATAAAGCGCTTTTGGAGGGTTCCCAGCCGGTGGCTGCCAATGAGCACCATGCGATTTTAGCCTTTGAATCGGCCTTTAATGCAGAACAAACCATGAAACGGGATAATCTCAATGTGACCTTCGGCAATATTCTCAGCCAGGCTGCGGGTTTTTCTCCAGAAATCCTTGCTATTTCAATGGCAGATTGGCAACAATTGCGCCAGGATTTCGCTGCTAAAAACCGCCAACAAAAGCAGGAAGAGAAAGAAAAGTCACCTATTCCTGAGCAGTTTTCCTTTTTGGCTTCACAGGTTGTGATTCAAGATGATTAAGTTGAGAAGGGAGTGGGACAGAACTAATTTTGAAAAAATGAGTTCTGTCCCACTCCCGCAAGGTTGATTAGGGCGGATTTGGAAGCTCAGCGAGTCAGGAATTGACTCGCTGAGCTTCCAAATGGAAGAACAAGGAATGTTCTTCATATAGCGAACGATTGGAGTTTGCTTCGCAAACAAGATTTGTTGCTCTCTAACAGCAAACAATGCTGTTAGACCCAATCAACTACTGCGTCAAAGTTATTTTGCTAATCATAAAGAGAGAGGCTAGACTTTTGTCCTAGCCTCTCAGAGCAAATGGAGGTGTGTATGATTCAGTTAGATACACGATCAGTTTATAGCTTTTTGGAAAGTAATCTAACTCTGGCAGCCTATCTGCAAAAAGCCAAGGCCCTAGGCTATCAGAGTCTTGGTCTCATGGATCAAGACAATCTTTATGGAGCCTATGCTTTTTTAGAGCAGGCTGAGCAGGCTGGTCTGCAAGCCTTATTAGGCATTAGCTTAACCACTCGCTTGGGGGACCGGTTGCTGGATTTGAGGGTTTTGGCCCTGTCTACCACAGGCTATCAGAACCTTTTGAAATTGACGAGTCAACGCAATCTAGGTAAAACTGCTTGGGAAGACCTGGTGGAATTTACCCAGGATTTGGCCCTAATTTGGCCCTTCCAGCTGGGGCAGGAGGAGCCTGATTTAGGCCGTCCTTATTTTCTGGGAGTGGCCTTGGATAGTCCGCCTCCAGATAGTGACCGTCCCCTGCTTCCCTTACAAACAGTTCGTTACCTGGAGACTCAGGATTTAGAGGTTCTGCAGGTGATGGAAGCCATTAAAAACAACCAGACGCTTGTGGAAACGCCTGTGCGCTACCGCGGGCAGGCTTTGCTTTCGGCCCAGGAATTGAAAGAAGCTTACCAAACCCGTTTTCCTGGAGCTTGGGAGAATTTAGAGAGTCTGGCTGAGGGGGTTAAGTATGATTTGGATCGTAGCTTGAAACTGCCACGCTTTAATCCTAAGAAAGCAGCCGTAGAGGAATTGCGAGAGGTGGCTTTGGCGGGATTAGCCGCCAAACAGTTACAGGGCCCAGCCTATTTGCAACGTTTGGAAGAGGAGTTATCTGTTATCCATGAAATGGGCTTTGATGATTATTTTTTGATTGTCTGGGATTTGTTGGCCTTTGGCCGCCGTCAAGGTTACTATATGGGCATGGGACGGGGTTCGGCTGTAGGCAGTTTGGTCGCCTATGCTCTGGATATTACGGGGATTGATCCTGTAGCCAAGAATCTGATTTTTGAACGCTTTTTGAATCGGGAACGGTTTAGCCCTCCGGATATTGATATTGATATTCCGGATATTCATCGGTCGGATTTTCTACGCTATGTCCGTGATCGCTATGGTAGCATGCACGCTGCCCAGATTGTAACCTTTTCAACTTTTGGAGCCAAGCAAGCCTTACGGGATGTTCTCAAACGACTGGGAGTGCCTGAGTTTGAAATTTCCAACCTGACCAAACAAATTCGCTTTGGTGAAAAATTGCAGCAGGTAGTGGAGCGGAGTCTATCCTTCCGCCGTCAGTTTCAAGAACGACCCGAATTGGGCCGTGCTCTACAGCTGGCCATGCGTTTGGAGGGGTTACCCCGTCAAACCTCCGTCCATGCGGCTGGTGTAGTTATGAGTGATGCAGATTTAACAGACTTTATCCCACTTAAGTTTGCAGAGGATATCTATATTACCCAGTATGATGCGGCAGCTATTGAAGACAATGGTTTGCTCAAAATGGATTTCTTGGGTTTGCGGAATTTGACCTATGTAGAGCGCATGCGGGACTTACTGGCAAAAGAAGAGGGAATTGTGCTGGATCCAGCGGCTATTCCTCTAGAAGATTCGGAAACTCTCAAATTATTTGCGGCGGGTAGGACCAAGGGGATTTTTCAATTCGAACAGCCAGGGGCTATCAATCTGTTACGGCGGGTTCAACCTGCCTCCTTTGAAGAAGTTGTGGCAACCACCAGTCTGAACCGGCCCGGAGCCAGTGCCTATATCGATAACTTTGTAGCCCGGAAGCATGGTCGGGAAGCAGTAGTTTCAGTGGATCCAGCGGTCGCCGATATTTTGGCTCCTACCTATGGAATCATGCTCTATCAGGAGCAGGTTATGCAGGTAGCGCAACGATTCGCAGGCTTTAGCTTGGGAAAGGCCGATTTGCTTAGGCGGGCGATGGGGAAGAAGAAGCCGAAAGAAATGCACGCCATGGAAGTTGATTTTGTGGAAGGAGCCTTGCAACAAGGCTATGATCAGGACCGAGCCAAGGCCCTGTTTGCCGTGATGGAGAAGTTTGCCGGTTACGGTTTTAACCGTAGTCACGCTTATGCCTACTCAGCCCTGGCCTTTCAATTGGCTTATTTTAAAACCCATTATCCCCACATCTTTTTCCAGGTTATGTTGAGCACTGCCAACCAGACCTATTTGGAAGATGCTCTTGATGCCGGCTTTCAGATGCAGGCCCTCACGATTAACACAATTCCGGCTCATGATCGTTTTCAGGATGGTGCGATTTATTTGGGCTTGGATCGTCTCAAGGGCCTGCCGCGAGATTTGCAGACCTGGATCCTGGAGCACCGTCCTTTTGCCGATTTGGAAGATTTCTTTCTCCGACTGCCCCCCAATTATCTGAAACCGGACTTGTTAAGACCTTTGATTCAAATTGGTCTCTTTGATCAGCTAGCTCCCAATCGGGCGACTCTGCTAACCAATTTGGATCGCCTTCTCTTCTTCTATCAAGAGTTGGGAAGCCTTTTTGCTGATTCTAGTTATTCTTGGGAGCTTGTTTCTGATTTTTCTTCTTTGGAAAAATATCGAATGGAAGTGGAGCTTCTAGGTGTGGGTCTGAGCCCTCATCCCCTAAAGGACTATCTGCAGGAAGCCGGCCCCGAGATTCAGCGGATTGCGGATTTGCAGGTGGGGGCTCATGCTCAAGTTTTGGGTGAGCTTTTGGACCTACGGGTGATTCGCACCAAAAAGGGGGAGCAGATGGCTTTTATTCAGGTTACGGATACCCGTCATAAAATAGAGGTTATCGCTTTTCCGGAGGTTTTTCGGACCCAGAAGCAGCTACTGGAAGCGGGCGCCCTTTTGCAGATGTGGGGTAAGGTGCAGGACAAGAGTGGCCGCAAGCAGCTGGTCTTGAACCGGGTCCAGGCACTGACACGGGAGCGCTTCTGGATCTTGCTGGAAGACCATCAAGTAGACCATGAAGTGGCTCGGATTCTAAAGAATTTTCCGGGCCCGATTCCGGTTATTGTACGCTATCAGGAAGGCAAGGAAACCTTGCAGTTGCAAGAAGGCGTTTCCAAAACAGAAGCGCTAGTAACAGCCCTGGGACCTTATGTTCTGAAAACGGTTTTTCTTGAAAAACCCTAGAATTTTGAAATACCCTGTGCTATAATGCTTAGGAATTTAAATATAAGAGAAGGAGCTCAAGCAGAATGAAACGTATTGCTGTTTTGACCAGTGGTGGTGACGCCCCTGGTATGAATGCTGCTATTCGTGCAGTTGTTCGTCAAGCAATCTCTGAAGGTATGGAAGTTTACGGAATCCAAGAAGGTTATGCTGGAATGGTTGCTGGTAAATTTATCGAATTGGATGTAGCTTCAGTAGGAAATATTGTTGGACGTGGGGGTACCTTCCTTGGGTCGGCTCGTTATCCTGAATTTGCTCAACTTGAAGGACAACTCAAAGGGATTGAGCAATTGAAAGCTCACGGAATTGAAGGTGTTGTCGTAATTGGTGGAGATGGCTCTTACCACGGTGCTATGCGTTTGACTGAACATGGGTTCCCAGCTGTTGGAGTACCAGGAACAATCGATAACGATATCGTTGGAACAGACTTCACGATTGGTTTTGATACAGCCGTTACGACTGCTATGGATGCGATTGATAAAATCCGCGACACTTCAGCTAGTCACCGTCGTACTTTCGTTATCGAAGTTATGGGACGTAACGCTGGAGATATCGCTCTTTGGGCTGGTATCGCATCTGGTGCGGACAATATCGTCATTCCAGAAGAAAACTTTGACATGGATGCGATTGCAGCAACGATTCGTGAAAGCTATGAGAGCGGTAAAAAGCACAATATCATCGTTCTTGCTGAAGGCGTTATGTCAGCAGATGAATTTGGTGAAAGATTGCGTGAATCTGCGGACGAAAAAGATCTCCGTGACCTTCGTGTAACAGAGCTGGGTCACATCCAACGTGGTGGTGCTCCAACTGCACGTGACCGTGTCTTAGCTTCTCGTATGGGAGCACATGCGGTTAAACTTCTAAAAGAAGGCCGTGGTGGACTTGCGGTTGGTATCCGCGATGAGAAAATGGTTGAGAGCCCAATCCTTGGGACTGCTGAAGAAGGTGCTCTATTCAGTCTTGCAGCAGGTGGTAAGATCATTGTTAATAACCCACACAAGGCTGACCTAGAATTGGCAAACCTAAACCGTCATTTGGCGACATTCTAAGATTTGGCTTTATAAAATAAAAAAGGAGTTCACAGATAAAATGAACAAACGTGTTAAAATTGTTGCAACCTTGGGACCTGCGGTTGAAATCCGTGGTGGAAAACGTTTTGGTGAAGATGGTTACTGGGGTGAAAAACTTGACGTTGAAGCATCTGCACAAAACATTGCGAAATTGATTGAAGCAGGAGCAAACACTTTCCGTTTCAATTTTTCACACGGTGACCACCAAGAACAAGGTGAACGTATGGCAACTGTTAAACGTGCTGAAGAAATCGCAGGCCAACGTGTTGGTTTCCTTTTGGATACTAAAGGTCCTGAGATTCGTACAGAATTGTTCGAAGGTGATGCAAAAGAATATGCTTACGTAACTGGTGAGAAAATCCGTGTTGCAACTAAGCAAGGAATCCAATCAACTCGTGACGTGATTGCTTTGAACGTTGCTGGTGGTTTGGACATCTACGATGACGTTGAAATTGGCCGTCAAGTCTTGGTTGATGATGGTAAATTGGGTCTTCGTGTTGTTGGTAAAGATGATGCTACTCGTGAATTCGAAGTTGAAGTTGAAAACGATGGTGTCATTGCGAAACAAAAAGGTGTGAATATCCCTAACACCAAGATTCCTTTCCCTGCCCTAGCAGACCGTGATAATGCGGACATCCGTTTTGGTTTGGAGCAAGGTATTAACTTTATCGCTATTTCTTTTGTTCGTACAGCTAAAGACGTCAATGAAGTTCGCACAATCTGTGAAGAGACTGGTAACAGCCATGTGAAGTTGTTTGCGAAAATCGAAAACCAACAAGGTATTGACAACCTTGATGAAATCATCGAAGCAGCGGATGGTATCATGATTGCCCGTGGAGACATGGGAATTGAAGTACCATTTGAAATGGTTCCAGTTTACCAAAAAATGATCATCACTAAGGTCAATGCAGCTGGTAAAGTGGTTATCACAGCAACAAACATGTTGGAAACCATGACTGAAAAACCACGTGCAACTCGTTCAGAAGTATCTGACGTCTTTAACGCAGTTATTGATGGTACAGATGCAACTATGCTTTCTGGTGAGTCTGCTAACGGTAAATACCCATTGGAATCTGTAACAGCAATGGCGACAATTGACAAAAACGCTCAAACCTTGTTGAATGAGTATGGTCGTTTGTCAACTGCTAACTTCAACCGTGGCTCTAAGACTGAAGTTATGGCTTCTGCGGTTAAGGATGCAACCAACTCAATGGACATTAAATTGGTTGTTACCTTGACTAAGACAGGTCACACTGCTCGTTTGATCTCTAAATACCGTCCAAATGCAGATATCTTGGCGATCACATTTGATGAGTTGACTCAGCGTGGTTTGATGTTGAACTGGGGTGTTATTCCAGTAACAACTGAAACTCCTTCTAACACAGATGATATGTTCGATATCGCAGAAAAAATCGCGGTTGAACAAGGCTTGGTAGAAGCTGGTGATGACATCGTTATTGTTGCCGGTGTCCCAATTGGGGGTGCTTCTCGTACAAACACAATGCGTATCCGCACAGTTCGTTAATCAATGCTTAAAAAGCCTAGACTGTTAGCTATAGGAGTTGATCGTCTAGGCTTTTTGCCTTGTTGTCAGAAATAAGGATTTTGGAAAAGTTTTTGATACAATGAAGTACCGAAAATTTTTCGAATCAAATTTTAAAGGAGAAAATCATGATTGTTACAACAACCAATGCCATCGAAGGAAAAAAGGTTCAAGACTACAAGGGGATTGTTTTCGGGGAAGTTGTTACCGGGATCAATATGTTTAAAGATATTGGGGCAGGTCTTCGCAATGTCTTTGGTGGTCGCTCCAAGGGCTATGAAGATGAACTCAAAGCTGCTCGCGAAGAAGCGATTGAGGAAATGAAAGAACGCGCAGCTCAAATGGGTGCAACAGCCATCATCGGTATGAAAATGGACTATGAAATTTTGGGTGCCGATAATGGTATGATGATGGTGACTTGTTCTGGAACAGCGGTCATTGTGGAATAGGAGTAATCGGGAGGTATTGATCAGATTTTTTGCGAAATCCGATCAATACCTTTTTTGTTGAGTGATAGGGCTGTAAGCTTCTTTTAAATCTAGAACTTTTTTCAAACGAGTTCGTGAAATGTTCGGATAAATCTAGTAAAATCTTGAAATATGGCTTTGAATCATTTATAATGTTCAAGAATCGAACAGTTTTAGGAGGTTATCATGGTTCATTCATATCTGAAAAAATCTGCGATGTTGCTCAGTTTGGCAGCAGCAGTAATGGTCGCTGAAGAGGTTCGGGCAGATCAAGCAGCTGATTCTCAAGCTGTAGCTGGGCAAGAAGCAACTAGTGTGACAGTGGCTCAGGAAAGTCCTGCAAGTCCAGAGGCTCTTCTGCAAGTTTCAGAAACTCCAGTTCAGGAGCAGTCACCAGAGGTTACAGTCTTGGCTGAACCTGTTCAGGAAGAGGCAGTCAAGCCACCTGTCGAAGGTCAACGAGTGGATATGCGGATTTTGGCAACAACAGATTTGCATACCAATCTAGTGAACTATGATTATTATCAAGATATGCAAGTGGAGACGTTAGGCTTGGCTAAAACAGCTGTCCTAATGGAAGAAGCACTTGCTGAAAATTCAAACGTTGTGATTGTAGATAGTGGCGATACCATCCAAGGGACACCGCTTGGAACCTATAAGGCTGTTGTGGATCCAGTGAAAGAAGGCGAAGAGCATCCGATGTTTGCAGCCTTTAAAGAACTAAACTATGACGGGGCAGCCTTGGGGAACCATGAATTTAACTACGGTCTGGACTATCTACGTCGGATTGTGGCTTCTTCAAAAGTACCGCTTCTAAACGCCAACGTTTTGGATGCCCAAACCAAGGAACATCTCTTCACCCCTTATGTCATTGTTCCTAAAGCCTTCAAAGATTCTGAGGGTCAATTGGTAACGGTGAATGTAGGCCTTACAGGAATTGTACCACCACAAATTATGAATTGGGACCGTGCTCATTTGGAAGGAAAGGTGATTGCCTTGGACGCTGTTCAAGCAGTTACTGAGTTGGTGCCACAAATGCGCAAGGCGGGAGCAGATGTTATTGTTGTCATGTCCCACTCAGGTATTGGCGATGACACTTACTTGGTTGGTGAAGAAAATATTGGTTACCAATTGGCTGGTATTCCAGGTGTTGATGCAGTTGCGACAGGCCACTCGCATGCCAACTTCCCATCTGGAACAGGTAATGGTTTCTACGCTAAGATTAAAGGTGTTGACGATGTCAATGGTAAAATCAATGGAATTCCGGTAACCATGGCTGGTAAATACGGAGACCACTTGGGAATCATGGATTTGAAGCTTCACTATACCAAAGGAGCTTGGCAAGTTGAAGAGTCTGGAACAGTCCTTCGCAAAATTGATACCAAGTCGACTAAGGCAGATGAACGTATCCTGAATTTAGCTAAGGAAGTTCATGAGGCGACAATTCGCTATGTGCGACAAGAGGTCGGACAAACACCAACTCCAATCCATTCTTATTTCTCCTTGGTTCAAGATGATCCCTCTGTTCAGATTGTTAACCAGGCACAAATGTGGTATGCCAAACAAGTTCTAGAAGGAACTCCGGATGGTGACCTGCCCCTACTTTCAGCAGCAGCTCCCTTTAAGGCCGGAGCTCGTAATGATCCGAATGCCTATACAGATATGAAGGCTGGACCACTAGCTATAAAAAATGTCGCTGACCTTTACGTCTTTGATAATACGGTAGCTTTGCTTAAAATTACCGGTGCCCAACTTAAGGAGTGGTTGGAAATGTCAGCTGGTCAATTTAACCAAGTGGATCCTACCAAGACAGAACCACAAAATATCATCAATACGTCCTTCAGAACTTATAACTTTGACGTCATTGATGGGGTTACCTACGAGTTAGATATTACTCAACCGAATAAATACTCTGTTGGAGCAGAATTGGTCAACCCAACAGCCAACCGTGTTCGAAACCTCCGCTATCAAGGTCAAGAAGTTGCAGATGATCAACTCTTCATGGTGGTGACCAATAACTACCGTGCCAGCGGACCGTTCCCAGGAGTGAAAGATGCCCAAGAAAATCGTCTTTTGAATCTCCAAAACCGTCAAGCCTTGATCGATTATATCATTGCTGAAAAAATGATTGATGCCCGTCCAAACCAAAACTGGACCTTTGCAGACACCATCAATGGTTTGGATCTTCGTTTCTTGACATCCTTAAAAGGACAGGAACATTTGGCTAGCAACCCGGCTATTTCCTTCGTAGGGATTTCTGAAGTACTGGAAGGATTCGGAGAATACCGCTATCACTATAGCCCTGTGCTTCAACCAGAGGAACCTAAAGAACCAGAGCAACCAGTTCAGCAAGAAAAGCCGGTTCAACCAGAACAGCCTGTGCAACCAGAACAACCGGTTCAACCAGCTCAACCAGAAGTAACACCACTGACACCTGCTAAACCAGCTAAGGTTGAGACTGTGAAAGGACCTCAAGTGCTTTCTTATCAGTCAGGTCAAACTTTCCAAAAAGTTGCTTCATCCCAGCCTCAAGTCCAAGAGCCAGTTTCCGCAAATCAACTTCCGAAGACTGGTTCTGAGCAATCTTTGTTGATGAGTTTTGGTCTTGTACTTTTAGGTTTGTTACCAAAGGCTTTGTTCAAAGGAAAACAAGACTAATAGTAGATAGGGAAATGAGCTGAAAGTTCGTTGAATCCGAATAAGGAGGCCTATTTTTCCAGAGAAAAAGAAGGGGGTTCTGAAA